>JANONL010000319.1:0-2854 GCA_031420815.1 Sphingomonadales bacterium
TTACGCAGGCATGGTCGCCAAATACTGGTTTGAAACCTTCGCCCGCGTGCCAGTGGACATCGATGTCGCGTCCGAATTCCGCTACCGCGATCCCGTGCTGGAGGAAGGCGGGCTGGCCTTGTTTATCTCGCAAAGCGGCGAAACGGCGGATACGCTCGCAGCACTGCGCCACTGCAAGGAAAATGGCCAGACCATCGCCGTTGTCGTCAACGTGCCGACATCAAGCATGGCGCGCGAGGCGGACCTGCTGCTCCCCACCCATGCCGGGCCAGAAATCGGCGTTGCTTCGACCAAGGCTTTTACCTGCCAGCTCGCGGTACTCGCCGCACTGGCCGCGCACCTCGCGCTGGTCAAAGGCAAGCTGACCAAGGAAGACGAGCAGGAAATCGTCCGCCACCTCATAGAAGCCCCCGCCGCGCTCAATGCCGCGCTGGCGCATGATGATGACATCGCGGCAATGGCGCACCTGATCGCACCCGCGCGCGATGTGCTTTATCTGGGTCGCGGGCCGGATTACCCGTTGGCTATGGAAGGCGCGCTGAAGCTCAAGGAAATCAGCTATATCCACGCCGAGGGTTACGCGTCGGGCGAAATGAAACACGGCCCGATCGCGCTGATCGACGAAGCCGTCCCCGTCATCGTCCTCGCCCCGTCCGGCCCGCTGTTCGAAAAGACCGTCAGCAACATGCAAGAAGTCCGCGCGCGCGGCGGCAAGGTGGTGCTGATTTCGGATGCGGAAGGGATCGCGGAGGCGGGCGAAGGCTGCATGGCGACAATCGAAATGCCGTCGGTGCATCCGCTGATCGCGCCGCTGGTGTACGCGGTGCCGGTGCAGTTGCTCGCCTACCATGTAGCCTGCGCCAAGGGGACCGATGTGGACCAGCCGCGGAATTTGGCGAAGTCGGTTACGGTGGAGTGAGTTCAAAGTCAGCTTCTCATGAGTATCGCAGAGACATCGATGGGCTTCGGGCCATCGCGATACTCCCCGTGTTATTTTACCATTCCGGCATTCCGTTGTTTTCAGGCGGCTTTGTCGGCGTCGATGTCTTTTTCGTCATTTCAGGTTATTTGATCGCTGGCATCATCGCGCGCGAGGTCGATGAAAAGCGTTTCTCGATCATCAATTTCTACGAACGCCGCGCGCGGCGTATCATGCCAGCGCTTATGGTAATGATTTTAGCGGTGCTAATCGCGGCAAGTATCCTCTATCTGCCGAGTGATTTCGAGAAAGTCCCGCGATCAGCGCTATTGGCGATCTTGTTTGTGTCGAACGTAGGTTTTTTTGCCGAGACGGGATATTTCGCCGGAGGGGCGGAAACGATGCCTTTGCTCCACACATGGTCTTTGGCTGTCGAAGAACAATTCTATCTTGGCTTCCCGATACTGCTAATTCTCATTTCGCGATCCATTCCGCGCTATCGAACATTGGTGATTGCCGGGATCACACTTTTTTCGTTTGCGATTGCCGTGGCAACCCAGGCGAGCGGATCAGGGTTTGCATTCTACCTTTTGCCGCCGCGCGCCTGGGAGTTATTTGTCGGGGCGTTGCTCGCGACGGCGACATTGCCACCATTGAAATCGATTCCGCTTCGAGAAGGCCTCGCTTTTTCAGGGTTGGCGATGATTGCGTATTCCGCCTTTTTCTTCACTGGTAAAACTGTTTTCCCGGGCGTGAATGCGGCATTTCCCGTTTTTGGTTCGGCTGCGCTCATTTATTGCGCGCAAGGAACTTTGGTTGGACGTGTTTTGCAAACGCGTCCGTTCGTTGGTGTCGGGCTCATCTCCTACTCTCTTTACCTATGGCACTGGCCTCTGATCGTCTTTGCTGAATATCATGCTGATCAAAAACTTGCGGGTTGGGTGAGCGTGTTCGTAATCGCAGGCGCAGTCGCCTTGGCAATTCTATCTTGGAGATATGTTGAACGCCCGTTCCGGCAGGCTGCAAATTTTGATCGCCGCGTTGTTTTTCGTTGGACCTTTGTTACGATGACCGCTGGGTCGATTGCATCAGTTGCTTTGATGGTGTCCGGTGGATGGCCGTCGCGCTTTTCTGCGGAAGTGCTGCGGATGCAAAATGCCAGCGCGGACATTAGCCCAGCGCGGGGCGCCTGCATAAGCGATGCGATAACAGGCGATCGCGCGGAATGTACACTTGGCGCAAAGGTAGCGCCAACCGCGCTTTTGTGGGGCGATAGCCACGGCGTCGAAATGGCGTGGGCATTGTCTGAGAAAATGTCAAAGCGTGGGGCTTCTATCATGCAACGGACGCGAGGAAGCTGCCCACCGATCATTGGCTATGGGATCGCAACGGATCCGAATTGCTCGGCGTTCAACCGCGATGTGATTTCGACGATCGAAGCAAACCCAAACTTAAAGACAGTGATTCTGTCAGGCTTTTGGGCGGGCGGTGCCTATACCGGAATACGAAATGAGCGTGCTCTGGATGAGACCATTAACCGGCTATTAGCACTTGGCCGCCGCGTTATCGTAATTGGGCCGGTGCCGCCGCAAGCTACCAACGTTCCAAGACGTCTTGCCCATTTGGCTCGCCGAGGACAGGCTGACGCGGCAGTTGGCGTTTCTCGAGGCCAGTTTGAACAAAGCAGCGCTTGGTTCAAAGACCATTATGGCCGTTGGCGTGTAGCAGGCGTTCAAGTCGTTGAACCGGGCGCAATCCTGTGTGATGCCGTTCACTGTGCCTTGATAATGCGCGGCATACCCCTCTATTTTGACTCACACCATCTTAGCCTGTCGGCGGCAAGGGTGATTGTCGCTTCACATCCAGAATTGTAAGACGCATCCAAACCCCTTGAATCCGGCCCCGCCTTCCGCCACCACACAAGAGAATCCGGTG
>JANONL010000320.1:0-3360 GCA_031420815.1 Sphingomonadales bacterium
TAATTGGCGCTGCCTTCGGACAGCACGCTGGTCGGGCTGTAGAGCGGATTGACCTCATATTCCTTCCAGCCTTTCGCCCGCGCCAATCTTTCCTCGACCAACAGATTGAGGACATGGTGGCCGGGATAACCTTCATGGCAACCCAGGTCGACAGCGCGGCTGATGCGGATGGGAAGGTCGGTATTGACCTGAATCAGGCTTTTGTAATTGCCTTGATAATAATTGTAACCCGACCAGGTTTTGCCGGTGACAAACTCCATAGTGAAGCTCTCTCCCTCGGGCAGCCTGATATGTGCGGCGGTGCGTTTTTTGCACTCGGCAATCGCGGCATCGAACACGTTTTGCAGGCGGTCCTTCGGGATGGTGAAACGCTCGTTGAACGCATCGACCCGCGTTGCCAGCGTGCCAGTACCGGGGACCAGCGTTTCGAGGCTGGCGAGGAGTGGATCATATTCGGATAGCGGCTTCAGCACCGGCTCTGTGGCAAACTGTCCCTTGGCTTCGTCGGCAAAACTGAATTTGCGGCCCTCCAGCATTTGCAGCCGGGTTTCCGCCGCGACCAGCATCCCGCGCAGTGCCTTGGCGCGCCTTTGATCGGCGGTGGCGAATATAACAGGCAAAATTTCGCGATCGATACGCTCGATCAACATGCGCGATGAAGCGATGAGTTCGGCCTTGTTGCGCGGACTGGCCTTTGCCTCGTCCTGCAGTTTTGCCGGGCCATAATAAGCATCGACATATTCGGCCTCATGCGTGCCGGCCTCAAGCGTCAGGCGAATATAGTCGGCGGCGGCGGCGTCCAATGCCGATACCGCCTGTGTCGTCCTGGCAACCGACGCGTTGCTATTGGTAACACCCGATTCGGTCGAAGTCATCGTGCATCCGGCAAGGCCCATCGCCAAACCGCCAGCCAAAAGATATGCTAAAAAACATGTTCGTGCCGTCATTACTTCTCTCCCGACTTCTTGGCGTGTGGTGCAACCCGCAAAACTAGCCAGCCCGATAATGCCGACGCCAGCGACCCCAGCAACACCCCGATCTTGACGGCATCGCCCTGCGCGGCATCGCCAAAGGCAAGGCCGCCGATAAACAGGCTCATGGTAAAACCGATGCCGCATAACAAAGCAACGCCGTAGATCTGCGACCAGCTAGCGTCCTTTGGCCGGACAGCAAAGCCAAGCTTGGTAGCTGCCCAGACGCTGCCGAATATCCCGACCTGTTTGCCGAGAAAAAGACCAAGCGCAATGCCGAGCGGCAGCGGTGCGACCAGCGAACCGAGGCTGGCGCCGCCCAACGAAACACCGGCATTGGCAAATCCGAATATGGGTACAATCAGGAACGCGACGGGCTTGGCCAAGCGATGTTCCAACCGGTGCAGAGCAGAGTCCTGTTCATCAGGCGCACCCAAGCTTCGCCGGAAGGGTATGGCAAAAGCCGCCATTACCCCGGCAATCGTGGCGTGCACGCCCGAGAGCAAGGTCGCATACCACAGCAGCGCAGCAAGCAGCAGATAGGGCCAAAGCGCGTGCACCTTGGACCGGTTGAGCGCCATCATGGCGAGCCAGATGGCAGCGACCGCAACCAATGCCACCAAGTTCAGTTCGGCGGTATAAAACAGCGCAATTATCCCCACCGCTCCCATATCGTCGACAATGGCCACAGTCGTCAGGAAAAGCTTTAGCGAAGCCGGGGCGCGGCTACCCAATAACGCCAGCACGCCGATGGCAAATGCGATGTCGGTAGCGGCAGGGATAGCCCAGCCGCGCACGAGCGCCGGGTCGCCGCCCACGATTGCCAGGTAAACCATTGCAGGAAAAACCATGCCCGCCGCCGCCGCAATTACCGGCAACCGCCGGTCCGCCCAGGTTGCCAAGTGTCCGTCGACAAACTCGCGCTTTATCTCCAACCCGACGAGCAAGAAGAAAATCGCCATCAGCCCATCGTTGATCCACAGATGAACCGTCATCGGTCCAAGCTTCGGGGTTAGTTCAGGCCCGGTAACGGCGTGGATAAAATGGAAATAGCCGTCCGACAGCGCCGAATTGGCAAATATCATTGCCAGCGCCGCCGACGCCATTAACAATATTCCGCCCGCTGCTTCGCTGCGCAAGAACTCCCGCAACGCGGAACGGACCGCCGCTGGTTCACCCTGTTTATTCATCAAAGATGCTATGCGGCCCGCTTAATCCAAGTTCAAGCAAAGCTCGACACATTGCGACGCAAAATTGTTGCTTTCGGGAATCTTGATGCGCTATCGATTGTAAATAGGGGCAAAAACGTGATTGACCGGACCAGATTGACTTTTATTCATATTCGCGGGCGGCAATAATGTCGGCCAGACAGATACCGGATTTGACCGAGGGCCAAAAGGCGTGCCTTCGGCTCGTCGATGAGCATCACACCTCCAAAGAAATTGCGCGTATCTTGGGAATATCGCACTTTACAGTCGACCAACGGCTCGATGCCGCAAGGCGTAAGCTCAACGCTGACAGTCGTAAGGATGCAGCCAAGATATTCGCTTTATTGGAAGAAGACATATCCGAGCCTCTGGCATACGAACCGCAAAGGGTTGAATACTCGTCCAACGCCGATACCCTTTTCCAACCCGCTAAATCTGTAGGGTGGTTTCTTTCAAGGTTTGCTTCATCGATATCTGTCCCGCCTGTCGGCGGAGCCAGACATAAATTATCGACAAAGGAAATATTGGTTCAATCGCTGAATATTGCTTTTTTTGGAACATTAGTAGTCGCCGTCGTCATTATCATCTTAACAGGGATGATGGAGTTATTCGCATAATAGCGTTTTGATATTATCAAGCGCTAAAATTATAGTTACAGTCAATCAACTTTTAGTGATCTGTGTTGCCAACGGTTCCGGAACGCAGGCTTTACTTGTACTGGCGATAATAACGCGGCTGGTTGTGTTTGATGCCAGCCGTAAAGAATGGGCGGGGCATGAGTTTTATAACGATATTGTTTAATTTCGCGCTGATGCTGTGCGCCGGATATGCGTCGATATTTGGAGGTCGGACGGGTCGTGCCGGATCGCTGATCTTCATCGCTGCTACGGCTCTGACCCTCATCGCGTTTAGCGTCGAACCCAGTTGGCGAGACACATCGTATGGAATATTTGTCGTCGATCTTGGCTGCTTGATCGCGTTGGCTGTGCTAGCCACCAAAACTAACCGCTATTGGCCAATTTGGGCGCTGGGTTTTCAATCGATCGCGGTTGCCACGCATCTTGCTACGATGGTTGCCGATGAAACGGTTCCGCAAGCGTACCGCGCACTGCTGAGTTTTTGGGGCATCCCAATCATAATCGTCATGGTTCTGGGAACCATGAAAGACCGTCGATATGCGC
>JANONL010000321.1:0-4051 GCA_031420815.1 Sphingomonadales bacterium
ATGCAGGGCGGCAAAGCACAGGCCGTTGCTGCGTGGGCAGCGGTGAACGGTCGCGCGATGTTACGGCTGGATTATTCGGGCTGCGGCGAGAGCGAGGGGACGTTTGAGGACGCCACGCTCGATACCTGGCGCGACGATGTTCTGGCCATCATCCGGCATATTGGATCCGGGCCGGTGGTGTTGGTTGGCTCGTCGATGGGTGGCTGGTTGATGCTGTTGATTGCCGAAGCGCTGGGTAAGCAAGTGGCCGCGCTGGTTGGAATTGCCGCCGCGCCAGATTTCACAGAATGGGAGTATAGCGAAGCCGAAAAGGCCGAAATCGTTACCACTGGCAAATATGTGCGGCCTCTTTCCGGCCATGACGATTATGAACCTATGGTAACGACCCGTCATTTTTGGGAGTCAGGGCAGGCCAATTTGCAACTGAATGCAGAAATCCCAATAAGCTGCCCGGTCCGCCTGATTCATGGACAACAAGACGATGATGTGCCGTGGCAAAAGAGTGTGCGTTTGACCGAAGAGCTCCGTTCATCCGATGTGCAGACGATATTGGTAAAAGACGGCGACCACCGGTTATCACGCGATCAGGACATTGCTTTGCTGATTGACGTTATCGCCAAATTGCCGGTTTGAATCTCTGTTTCAGGAGCGCAGATGCTTTCCGCCATATTATTGATGTTGCAGGTCACGCCAGCCGCGCAAAAACCATTGCCGACATTGAATGAACTGCAATTCGAAGAATGCCTTACCATGGCCCGAACCGATCCGGCATCGGCGGTAATCGAGGCGAGCCTCTGGAGCCAGCAAAGAGGCGACTATTTGGCCAAGGCTTGCCAAGGTTTTGCACTTGCCAGCGACTTCCGTTTTGCCGAAGCCGTGCCGGTACTGACCGAGGCCGCCCAAGGTGCCGATGCAAAATCTGACAACCGCGCGGCGCGGTTCTGGGCACAGGCAGGCAATGCCGCCATTGCGGCAGACATGCGCGAACAGGCGCTAGCCGCATTGGACAAAGCGATGCAATCAGCCGCGCCAACCAATGCCGAACGCGCCGATATCGAAGTTGACCGCGCACGTACTCTCGTCGCGTTGAGCCGCGCCGACGATGCAGCGACGGCGCTGACCAATGCAAGGAAGTTGGGGCCGGAAAATGGCACCGCATGGCTCCTATCGGCGACGCTGGCACGCCGCATGGCGAAACTTCCCGATGCATTGGCCTACATCCAGAACGCTGCCGCGCTCCTCCCCCGCGACCCTGCGGTCGCGCTTGAGGCGGGCAATGTCGCGATTGCCGCTGGCGATGAAACCGCCGCACGCAAACAATGGGAGCAGGCCATCGCTATTGCCCCGACAAGCCGACAGGCAAACACCGCACAGGCACAATTGGCGGCTTTGGGTGCTCAGCCCGTTACACCCATCGAAAGCCGATAGATTGAGACTTGCAATGTTGGATTTCAAATGAGAACCTGAAAGTTGCTCTTTGATAATGTAAATTCCAGACAAGCTCTTTCGGCTGGTCGAACACTGTTCCAGACGGAAAATGACGCTTTTGCGTTTCACCAAATCGGTTCAGGTGAGACCTTAGTGTGACCTTCCGCTAACAACTGCCGAAATCAGTCCAGATAATATTCGACCGTCGTCACGACTCGCACCTTCTTGTAAGGCGAGTCGGAAACACCCCAGCCGCCACTGCTGTCGCCGTCGCGCGCAGTGACTTCGAAATAGCCTTGGGTCGCCGATTTGATGCTGCCGACGCCGGTTCCGGAATCTTTGGCGAATTGTTCGGCGGATTTGCGCGCATCTTTGGTCGCTTGCGCAATCATCTCGGGTTTGATCGCGTTCAATTTGGTGAAGGTGTAGGCCATGCCTGACCCTTCTTCCAACTCGACGCCGCTTTTAACCAAATCGAACTGCCGCTTCACCGCAGCCTCTGCTCTTTTGATGTCGGTTGTGCGCAGCGATAGCCGCTGCTTGACGGTATAAGTCGCAATGCCGTTCTCATTATATTGCGATACGTTGGCACCGGTGGGTTGCAACGCATCGGCGTCGAAACCGAGCGAGGTAAAGAATGCGCGGATCGCTTTGGTGTCATTATCGACTTTGGCCTGCGCACTTTGCAGGTCGCCAGCCTTCGCCGAATAGGCAATCGTCCATGTTGCCAGATCGGCGGTAGCATCACGTTCGGCCAGTCCGCGTACAGTGACCGCGCGATCCGACTGTTTCATCCGCACCAACCCGTCACCCATCAGGTAACCGCCGGCGATCAGGCCGGTCGCGAGCAATGCAGAACCTGCCAACCACGCCTTGCCCTGATTGGCGGTAAAACGCGTTAGCCAACCGTTATTTTCCGTGCCGTCTGTCATTTTGACCATCCCTTGAAAAAGCGCGCCGGAGCACCCTTGTCTTAAGCGGTTGACCAGCCCATATCCGAACCGAACATGAAAATAGCGATTGCCCTTGGACCGATGAACCGTGCCTGAATAGAGACGAACGGAGTAAAATAAGCGATGAAGTATCTCCACACGATGATCCGCGTTAGCGATCCCAAGGCGACTATCAAATTTTTCGAGCTGCTGGGCCTGAAGGAGTTGCGCCGGTTCGATAATGAGGCGGGGCGTTATACTTTGATCTTTCTTGCTGCGTCTGGTGACGAAGATGCACAGGTCGAACTGACGCATAACTGGGATGAGAGCGGGTACGGCGAAGGCCGCAATTTCGGGCATCTCGCCTACCGCATAGAGAATATCTACGAGACCTGCCAGCGGCTGATGGATGCCGGTGTCATCATCAACCGCCCGCCCCGCGACGGCCATATGGCGTTCGTGCGGAGTCCCGACAATATTTCGGTCGAGCTATTGCAGGACGGCCATCTCGAACCTGCCGAGCCTTGGGTGAGTATGCCAAACACGGGGCATTGGTAAGATGGGCATTGAGGTCGTCCGCATCCCGGTTCTTTCCGACAATTATGTCTGGCTAGTGCGCGAAAGCGAAAGCGGTGAGGTTATGGTGGTCGATCCTGCGGTCGCCTCGCCCGTACTCGCCAAGGCCGAAGAGCTAGGCTGGAAAATTACGCAGATATGGAATACTCACTGGCACCCCGACCACACGGGCGGAAATGCCGAGATCATGGCGGCGGCGGGCTGTTTGATTACTGGCCCAGCAGCTGAATATGCGCGGATTCCCACGCTTGACTGCCAAGTGAAGGGCGGAGATACCGTCATGCTCGGTTCTGCATCAGCTACAGTAATCGATGTCCCCGCCCACACAGCCGGTCATATCGCCTTTCATTTTGCCGAGGACAACGCAGCCTTTGTCGGCGACACGTTGTTTGCAATGGGCTGCGGGCGGTTGTTCGAGGGAACCGCTGACCAGATGTATTCCAATATGCGCAAGCTGGAGGCGCTGGGCGATGACACCGCCATCTATTGCGCGCATGAATATACGCTCAGCAACGGTCGTTTTGCACTCACGGTGGAGCCGGACAATGCGGCGCTGGTAGAACGCATGGCCAAGGTGACGGCGATGCGTGAGCACGGCGAACCGACGGTTCCCACAACCATTGCCCTGGAGCGCGCGACCAACCCGTTCATGCGGGCAGGTTCGGTCGAGGAACTGGCGATCCGAAGAGCGGCAAAAGACGCAGCTTAGGGTCATGGTCTAATGAAAATCGCGTGACTTCGGCAATATTCGGACATCGCGCGGATGGCCGTAGCGTGGATATACGGGCCTTGCGAATTCGTCGGATCGACTGATCGGAACATTGGCGTCATGCTCCTCAGACAGCCGCGCCAGCTCGTGCGTGCGGTCGGTGACAGTGGTTGCCATCAGGTGAACCACACCCTCTTTGGAACGCTGCACCTCACCCTCAATCACCATCAACCGCGACGCCATCACCGCACGGCGTTGCCGGTCGAACAGCCGCGCCCACAGCAGCGCGTTGACGACACCGCTTTCATCCTCAATGGTGATGAAAATCGCATTGCCCTTGCCCGGACGCTGCCGGACGAGCACCACCCCTGCCGTCCGCACCCGCGCGCCGTTTTTGGCAGCGTTG
>JANONL010000322.1:0-4169 GCA_031420815.1 Sphingomonadales bacterium
TTTTTCGCAGCAGCAGTTGCCTTGTTAATGGCTTCGGGCACTTCGCGTGCCTTGCCTTTGCCAAAGCCTGCACGGCCTTGACCGTCGCCAACAACGACGAGTGCGGCAAAACCGAAGCGCTTACCGCCCTTTACGGTTTTCGAAACGCGGTTGATGTGAACCAGCTTTTCGATCGTGCCATCATCTTCTTCTTGTGCCGGACGACCGCCATCACGACGACCACGATTGCCGCCACCACGGTTATCACCGCCGCCGCCGCCACGTCCGCCACGTGCGCCGCGTGGCGCGCGTTCGGTTGTTGCCGGAGCTTCGGGCGCGCCGCCGCCGGTGACGGGTGCGTCTGTTTGGGTGTTTTCGTCAGCCATCATTAAAACTCCAATCCGCCTTCGCGCGCGGCATCCGCCAGCGCCTTGACGCGACCGTGGAACAGAAACCCGCCACGATCAAAAACCACGCTGGTCACACCAGCTTTTTTGGCTGCTTCGGCAACGCGCTTGCCAACATCGGCAGCCGCATCGGAGGTCGAGCCGTTCTTTGCCTTCACATCCTTATCTAGCGTCGAGGCAGACGCAAGCGTCGCACCCTTCGCATCGTCAATGACTTGCGCATAGATATGACGGCCAGTGCGGTGCACAGACAGACGAGGACGGCCAGCAACCTGTGACCGCAGCTTCGAACGGACGCGCTGGCGCCGTTTTGCAAAGAGAGACAATTTTGCCATTATTTCTTCTTCCCTTCCTTGCGGAAGATATATTCACCGCGGTACTTGATACCCTTACCTTTATAAGGCTCTGGTTTTCTCCAGCGGCGGATTTCGGCAGCAACCTGCCCTACCTTCTGCTTGTCGATACCCGAGATTTCCACCGTAGTGTTATCGGGCGTCTTGATGTCGATACCGTCAGGGATCGCAAAATCGACATCATGGCTATAACCAAGCTGCAATTTCAGGTTTTTGCCCTGTGAGTTGGCACGGTAGCCAACGCCGGTTATTTCCAGCACCTTTGTAAAGCCTTCGGTCACACCTGTGACCAAATTCTGAACCAATGTCCGCTGCATACCCCAAAACGCACGGGCCGCCTTGCTGCCATTGGCGGGCATTACCGACAGGCCTTCATCCCTCATTTCATAGGAAATGAGATCGCTCATCGGCATTTTCAATTCGCCCTTTGGGCCTTTGACCGACAATGTGCCGTCACCCATGCTGGCGGTAACACCTGCAGGCAAAGCAACCGGCTTCTTACCAATTCGGCTCATCAGAATACCTCCGCCAGAATTTCGCCGCCAACATTTTGTGCACGCGCTTCGGCGTCGGATAGGACGCCTTTTGGGGTGGATACAATGGTAATGCCAAGGCCATTGCGTATGACGGGGAGCTCTTGGCTTCCCGAATAGACGCGGCGGCCGGGTTTCGACACGCGGGCAACATGCTGGATTGCAGGTGCACCTTCGAAATATTTCAGTTCGATGCGGATGCCCTTGTGCTGGCCACGTGCCCCCAGAACTTCTTCGCTATAGCCACGAATGTAGCCTTCGCGTTGCAGCACGTCGAGAACGCGGGTGCGCAAGCCGGATGCAGGCGAGACAACAGAGTCTTTCTTCGCCCGCTGGCCGTTGCGGATGCGGGTGAGCATATCACCCAAAGGATCGGTCATTGCCATCTATCTTATCCTTACCAGCTCGACTTCGTAACGCCCGGGATCAAGCCTTTATTGGCAAGATCGCGCAGTTCGATACGGCACAGCCGGAATTTGCGGTAATAGGCGCGCGGACGCCCAGTTGTTTCACAGCGGTTCCGCACGCGGTGCGGGTTACCATTGCGGGGAATTTCGGCCATTTTCAGCCGCGCAATCAAACGTTCGCCGTCGTCCAGCGACGCATCTTTCGCCATCGCCTTCAGTTTCGCATAGCGACCAGCGAATTTCTTCGTCAGCTTCTTGCGACGCTCGTTTTTGTTTATGGAACTCAGTTTTGCCATTACGCCGCCGCCTTCTCTTCGGTTTCTTCTGCAGGGAAGGGAAAGCCGAACAGCTTGAGCAGTTCGCGCGCTTCGTCGTCCGTGTTTGCCGAAGTGGTTACGATAACATCCATGCCGCGCACCTGATCGATGGCGTCATAGCTGATTTCCGGGAAGATGATCTGCTCTTTCAAGCCCATCGCAAAGTTGCCACGGCCATCGAAGCTTTTCGGATTGAGACCACGGAAATCTCGGATACGCGGCATCGCGATAGTCACCAGACGGTCGAGAAATTCGTACATCTGGGCACCACGCAGCGTGACTTTCACGCCGATTGGCATGCCTTCGCGCAGCTTGAAGCCAGCGATCGATTTTTTCGCCTTGGTGATGACCGGCTTTTGCCCGGCGATCAGCGTCATTTCTTCGAGCGCCGTCGTCACCTTCTTCTTGTCCTGTGAGCCTTCGCCCACACCCATGTTGAGGGTGATCTTTTCGATCTTCGGCACAGCAAAGCGGTTGGTATAACCGAATTTCTCGGTCAGACCCTTGACGACGGTGTCGTCATAGCGTTGCTTCATGCGCGGCGTGTAACTCTTATCAGCCATTTATCGTCTCCCCGGACTTCACGGCCACGCGGACCTTCTTACCGTCCTTGGTTTCCACGCGAACCCGGGTTGCCTTGCCCGATTTCGGGTCGGCAAGCGCCACGTTCGAGATGTGCAGCGGTGCTTCGAACCGGTCGAGGCCGCCTTGCGGGTTTGTCTGCGATGCTTTGCGGTGACGCACGGCAACATTGACGCCGGAAACGACGACCTTGCTGTCTTTTGGCATCACGGCGGTTACTTCGCCCGACTTGCCCTTGTCTTTACCGGCGAGCACAACAACGGTGTCACCCTTTTTGATTTTTGCGAGTGCCATGATTACAAAACCTCCGGCGCAAGGCTGATGATTTTCATGTGCTTCTTGGCACGCAGTTCGCGAACGACCGGTCCAAAGATACGCGTACCGATTGGTTCCTGGTTGTTGCCGATCAACACCGCAGCGTTTGAATCGAAGCGAATGACCGAACCGTCGGCACGGCGGATGTCCTTGCGGGTACGAACGATGACGGCCTTATGCACGTCGCCCTTCTTCACCTTACCGCGCGGCGCTGCTTCCTTGATCGACACCACGATGATATCGCCAACGCCGGCAAAGCGACGCTTTGACCCGCCGAGCACCTTGATGCACTGGACGCGTTTCGCACCGCTGTTGTCCGCAACATCGAGATTGGATTGCATCTGGATCATAGCTTAATCCTCCTTCGCCACTGCGGCGGCTGCCCCAGGGGTCGTTGGTGCCGCAGCAGCGTCAGCCACCAGACGCCATGTCTTGTTTTTTGAAATCGGCGCGCACTCTTCGATGCGGACGATGGCCCCTTCCTTGACGCTGTTTGCTTCGTCATGGGCATGATATTTTTTCGAGCGGCGAATGATCTTGCCGTAAAGCGGGTGCTTCACCTTGCGCTCGACCAGGACGACAATGGTCTTGTCGCTCTTGTCGGAGACCACGGTCCCGGTGAGAATACGTTTTGGCATGGGTAGCTCCTTATGCCGACTTGACGGCGGCGACTTGGCGCTCGCCTTGCAGGGTTTTGATGCGCGCGATGTCACGGCGGACTTCACGAACGCGCGCCGGCTTTTCCATCTGGCCAGTGGCCGACTGGAAACGCAGGTTGAACGCTTCGCGCTTCAGCTCACCCAACTGGGTCGAAAGCTGGTCGTCTGTCTTGACGCGCAGGTCTTCGGTTTTGCTCATCTTATGATGCTCCCAAATGCGACGTGTCGCCGAGACGCGCTACGACCTTGGTCTTGATCGGCAATTTCATCGCCGCGCGCTGAAAAGCGACTGCTGCAATCGGACCCGGTACGCCGTCCAGTTCAAACATGATGCGGCCTGGCTTAACCTTGGCTGCCCAATATTCGACCGAACCTTTACCTTTACCCTGACGGACTTCAGCAGGCTTCTTGGTAACCGGCACGTCAGGGAAAATACGAATCCACAAACGCCCCTGACGTTTGATGTGACGCGTAATCGCACGGCGAGCCGCCTCGATCTGGCGTGCAGTAATGCGCTCTGGCTCCAGCGCCTTCAAGCCGTATGAACCGAAGTTCAAGTCCGAACCGCCCTTGGCAAGACCGTGAATACGGCCCTTGAACTGTTTGCGGAACTTATG
>JANONL010000323.1:0-2219 GCA_031420815.1 Sphingomonadales bacterium
GCGCAACCCATCGCACCCCGTCATCGCGGCCTTGGTTGCGGGCGAGCGTGATAGCTTTTACGACGCCGAGACCGAGCAACGCCGGTCGGCGGGTGCCCCGCCTTTTGGCCGCTTTGCCGCGATCATCATCTCGTCGGAGGATGAGCGCGAGGCAATAGAGGCCGCACGCGCCGTTGGCGGTGCCGCGCCGCAAGCCGACGGTATGGTCGTCTACGGCCCTGCCCCCGCCCCGCTTGCCATGCTGCGTGGGCGTTACCGGCAGCGGCTGCTGGTGCATGCGCAACGGTCGGTCGAACTGCAGTCGATCATCCGCGAATGGCTGGGCGGTCTCAATTTCCCGCGCGGCGTCCGCGTTGGTGTAGACGTCGATCCGTACAGCTTCCTGTAATGGCAAATATTATACTCGCTTTCACCGTCTTGTGCATGTAATACAGTGAGCCAATGTTCTTCGGCCAATCAAAATCAGACGTGATGAAAGGCAATACGCCTTACAGCTTCGAAGCGGCCTTTGCCGGGATCACAGGCGCGCCCGCACCTCCAGTCGCACCGCAGCCCTCACGCAAATGGCTGTGGATCAGGCGCGGTATCGCGGCTACTTTGCTGCTCTTCATTCTGATCCTGATCTGGCTCGCTGTCACTGCACCGCTGTCGAAATCGCTGCAACCGATTGCGCCACCGCGTATAACTTTGTTGGCCGCGGATGGCACGCCAATCGCCCGCAACGGTGCCATAGTCGATACACCGGTAAAGGCTAAAAAACTGCCGTTGCATGTCAAACAGGCCTTTCTCGCCATCGAAGACCGGCGATTCTATTCGCATCTCGGCGTCGATCCGCGTGGGCTGTTGCGTGCGGCGTGGAGCAATGCGAGCGGCAACGGCATGATGCAGGGTGGCAGCACAATTACCCAGCAGCTCGCGAAATTCACCTTCCTCACCCCCGAACGCAGCCTGACGCGCAAGGCTCGTGAAATGCTGATTGCGTTCTGGCTGGAAAGCTGGCTGACCAAGGACGAAATTCTCGAACGTTATCTGTCCAACGTCTATTTCGGCGACAATGTCTATGGTCTGCGCGCAGCATCGCTGCATTATTTCTACCGCCAGCCCGAGCGTCTGACTTTGAGCCAATCGACGATGCTGGCCGGATTGGTGCAAGCGCCTTCGCGATTGGCCCCGACCAAAAACCCCAAGCTTGCGGCGAAACGCGCCAAGCTGGTATTGAAAGCAATGGTTGCCGCAGGGTTTATCGACGAAGCCAGGGCAAAGGCCACGCCGATACCAATGCTCGACGTCCGCGTGCGCGACAATATCCCCACCGGCACCTATTTCGCTGACTGGGCGATCCCGCAGGCGCGGACGCTGACCGAAACCGGCTATGCAGACGTCAGGATTACGACGACGCTTGACGCGCGGTTGCAAAATATCGCGCGCAAGGTGATCGCCCGCGCGCCATTGGGTAATGCGCAGGTCGCAATGGTTGCGATGCGCCCGAATGGCGAGGTCGTGGCGATGGTCGGTGGACGGAGCTACAAGGCATCGCCGTTCAACCGCGCGGTGCAGGCCAAGCGCCAGCCAGGCTCGACATTTAAGCTGTTCGTCTATCTCGCTGCTTTGCGCGCGGGAATGACCCCTGACTCGATGATTGCCGACACGCCGATCAACGAAGGCCTCTACCGCCCCAAAAATGCAGGCGGCAATTACCGCGGCGACATAACCTTGCGGCAGGCATTCGCCCGGTCGAGCAATGTCGCATCGGTACGGCTTTACAACCAGGTCGGCGGCAAATCGGTCGAACGCGCAGCGAAGGATTTGGGTATCAACAGCCCGTTGACGCTCGACCCGAGCCTTGCGCTGGGCAGTTCCGGTGTTACCCTGATTGACTTGACCGCCGCCTATGCGGGCGTTGCCGGCAATAGTTGGCCGGCAACGCCGCGTGCGTTCAAAGCCGAGGAACAAGGCTGGTTCGAATGGTTGTTCTCCGGCGAGCGCAGTTTCAGTGGCCGCACCCACAAGATGCTGCTCGACCTGTTGGGGGGTGTGGTGACCGACGGCACCGGTAGAGCCGCGCGCCTCGCCATTCCGGCTTACGGCAAGACCGGCACCAGCCAAGACAACCGCGATGCGTTGTTCGTCGGATTTGCCGGTGATTTGGTCGTCGGCGTGTGGATCGGCAACGACGACAACACACCGCTGCGCGGCGTCAACGGCGGCGGGCTTCCCGC
>JANONL010000324.1:0-3566 GCA_031420815.1 Sphingomonadales bacterium
ATGCGCGGCGTGGTTCCTTTTACCGCGCGGCAGTTTGCGAGGGCGATTGTAATGCCCAACCTGTCGCCTCCGGTCACCAGCATCGACGCCTGCGCCGCCTATCGCGACCGGATATTGGCCGCCGTGCCCCAGGGCACCCAATTCACCCCGCTAATGACCGCCTATCTGACCGACGCGACCGAAGGCGATGATCTCGCACGCGGATTTGCGGAAGGCGTGTTCACCGCAGCTAAGCTCTATCCAGCACATGCGACCACTGGCAGCGCGCACGGCGTAACCAATATCGCCAGTATCATGCCGGCGCTGGAGAAAATGGCCGCCATCGGCATGCCGCTGTTGATCCACGGCGAAGTTACCGACCCGGTAGTCGACATCTTCGACCGCGAGGCTGTGTTTATCGAGCGCACACTCTCAGGCCTCGTCCGCGACCTGCCCGAACTCAAAATCGTCTTCGAACATATAACCACTGCCGATGCGGTTGCCTTTGTCGACGCCTGCGGCCCCAATATCGCAGCAACCATCACGCCGCAGCATCTGCATATTAACCGCAATGCGATGTTCCAAGGCGGCATCCGACCGCATGCTTATTGTCTGCCCGTTGCCAAACGCGAGGTCCACCGACTGGCGCTGCGCAAGGCGGCAACATCGGGGTCGCCCAAATATTTCCTCGGTACAGACAGCGCGCCGCACGCGGTTTCAGCGAAGGAATCGGCTTGCGGTTGCGCAGGCATTTTTAATGCGCCTTATGCGCTTGAAAGCTATGCGGCGGTGTTTGACGAAGAAGGCGCACTCGACACATTTGAAGCCTTTGCGTCAGAACATGGCCCGCGTTTCTATGGCCTGCCGCTCAACGAGGGCACCGCGACATTGCGGCGCGGGCCGACGTTGGTGCCCGACAACATCGACTGCAACGGCACCTCAATCGTGCCTTTCCATGCAGGCGAAACGCTGGGCTGGAAGCTGGGATAATTTCACGCAAAGAGCGCAAAGATTATCAAAGTGTCCGACTTAGGCCCGAGATCGTTGCGCTCTTGACGTGAAATTAACTCGCGCGACGATAAGTTCGCACTGCATCGACGCAGAATATCGCGATACTGATCCAGATCAGCACGAAGCACGCCAGCTTGGTCGTGCTCAGCGGTTCGCCATAGACAAACACCCCGAGCAGGAAGGCAATCGACGGTGCGAGATACTGGACAAAACCAAGGCTCGCATAGCTCATCCGGCGGGCGGCAGTAGCGAACAGCAGCAAAGGTATGGCGGTGACGGCACCGGCAAGAATGAGCAGGCCTGTCGTTTCATTATCGTCGCCAAACCCGCCCGAACCGTTGCTCGCAAACCAAAACGCAGCGGCGAGCGAAAGCGGCGCGAGCAGACTGGTCTCGATGGCCAGCCCCGGCACCGAGCCGACAGGCGTAATCTTGCGGATCAGGCCATAAAGACCGAAACTGCATGCCAGCGCGACCGATACCCATAAAGTATCCAGCGCGTCGCCTATCAATATCGCAACGCCCAAAGCGGCGACCGCAACGGCGACCAGTTGCATCGGTCGCAAACGTTCGCCCAGAAATATCCGGCCGAGTAGCACATTGACCAACGGGTTCAGATAATAACCCAAACTCGCTGCCAATATATGGTCGGTCGATATCGCCCAGATATAAATCAGCCAGTTGATCGCAATCAGGGCAGCCGATGCGAGCAAGTTGCGAAGATGCGTTCTGTGCCGGAAAATCGCGACGAATTCGCCCAGTTGATTCCTGAAGAACATTATTACCAGCAGCAACGGGATCGACCACAATATCCGCTGGGCGACAATTTCGATCGGCGGCACATGGTCGAGCAGCTTGAAATAAACGGGAACGAAGCCCCAAATGAGATAAGCGGCCACAGCAAACGGTAACCCGTTAGGCTGTGGGCTTTCGTTTTTTTCGGTCATTAAGTTAGCGCCCGCTGCGGCGAGCCGATCAAATGATCCCACCGCCGATAAACAGACGGAACGCGCAAATCGCCATTACTACGAGGCAAAAGTTACGCCCCGAATTCTTGTCAGAGGCAAACCCAAAGGCCGCGCCGACCCCCGCAATCAATATAATGAGCCAGTTAAGCCAGCCGAGCAGCGGAATGAAACCGATGATTGCGAGTACGAGCGCGATGAGCCCGAAGAGAAATGCGATGATATTAGCCATGGCTCGTTAGTAACTGCGAACTGGTAGCGGTGGCAAGTGCGAATTGGCGCGGTGAACCGTCGCTGCCCAGCCTCGGTTCACCGCGTTGCCCAAGGTTCATGCAACCATCGTTCATTTGACGGCGTTACCCAGCACAAGGTTCAAACAAGGAGAACACTCGTGAAGAAGACTTTATTAGCACTGGCTGCCGCAACTTTGGTTGTCCCCGGCGCCGCCGTCGTGGCCGCCGATGGATTCTCGGTATCTAAAGCATCCACCGTTTATAAGCCTGACATATCATATCAGAGCCGGGAAAACTTTCGGAGCTGGCGCGGCAAAGACGGTCGGACCTATTGTCGTCGTAAGAACGGTACAACGGGTTTGGTCATCGGCGCGGCAGTAGGCGGTGTGGCAGGTCATGAGATAGCCGGTCGCGGCGACAAGACGGTCGGTACCATCATAGGTGCAGCCGGTGGCGCACTGCTCGGACGCGAAATAGACAAAGGCAGACGCCGCTGCAGGTAACATAACACAATCCGCTGGAGTTCTCCCTAGCCCTAGCGGACTGCTCAAAGGCAACGTCGCCGTAACATCAGCGACAGTGCCTTAGAAAATGGAGAAAACTCGTGAAGAAAACTATTCTCGCATTGGCTGCCGCAACGTTGGTTGTGCCAGCAGTAGTGTCCGCCGACCCGCCTGCACACGCAAAAGCGCACGGCTATTACAAAAAAGACAAGAAGCAGCGCGCTTATGATCGTGGCTACAGCGAAGGCCGTCGCGAAGAACGCGTTAGCGGGAATACCCGGGTATGGCGCGGTGATGATGGTCGGGCTTATTGCCGCAGAGGCGACGGCACAACGGGCCTGCTGATCGGCGCTGCCGTTGGCGGTCTCGCTGGCCATGAGATTGCCGGACGTGGTGACAGGACGCTGGGTGCGATATTAGGTGCAGCCGGTGGTGCGCTTCTTGGCCGCGAAATCGATAAGGGCGGTTCACGCTGCAGATAATTTAATACGATCTATCGAGGCATTCCCCTCCCCCTCGTAGATTGCTTTGGGCACCGTTGCTGTAAATGCAGCGACGGTGCCTTTTTCTTGTGTTGCGCGCACCGCGACCGCATAAGCGCGCTTCATCGCGGAGGACGGCATGAGCAACGGACCATTTTTGCTAACCGAACGGCTAATCCTGCGACCGCCTTCGGTTGAAGATATGGACGGCTGGGCGGCGTTCGCCGCAGATCCCGAAACGAACCGGTTTCTGGGCGGCACGAAAAGCCGGGCTGAGGCTTGGCGCATGTTGTGCACTATGGCCGGGGCGTGGACAATTCGGGGGTTTGCGATGTTCTCTATGATCCGCCGTGACACCGGCGAATGGATCGGTCGCACCGGACCGTGGCAACCC
>JANONL010000325.1:0-2078 GCA_031420815.1 Sphingomonadales bacterium
GCCACCGCAACATGATTGTCCTTGATCATCGCCGCGTCCCACAGCCCCATCCGGTGGTTGGTCGCACCGCCCATCCGCGTCGCATATTTCTCAATCACGCGCAGTCCGGGAATGGTCTTGCGGGTATCGAGCAACGTGCAGCCGGTTCCCGCTATGGCATCGACATATTTGCGGGTCATCGTCGCGATACCCGACAGATGCTGCACTGTGTTCAGAGCCGAGCGCTCTGCCGTCAGCATCGCGCGTGCATTCCCCCGCAGCCGCATCAAATCGGTTCCGGCCGGCACCAAAACACCTTCGTCAACTAACACCTCAATCTTCATCGCCGGGTCCAAATGGCGAAAGAACGCCACCGCAATCGGCAGCCCCGCGACAATGACGGGATCGCGGCTGTCCATCACCCCGGCAAACCGCATGTCGGCGGGGATAACGCTCTCCGAAGTGACGTCGCGGCCCGTTGGCCCGAGATCTTCGGCAAGCGTGGCCGAAACGAATCGCTCCACATCGAATCCGGTTAGTTCAAACGGCATCGGCGACAACGGATAAGGTAACAAAGGTAAGCCACTGTGCATGAGAAAACGCGACGAAATGAGCAAATTCGGTGCGCGCGGCGAAAATGGATTGGGAGCAAAAAAGCTTAAGCATGGCCTCAGCTAATCCTAATCACCACCTGTAGGAAAGAGGAAACTTTACCGCCCGCCCGCGTCCAGCCATAATTTGCCGAGTTCGGCGTCGAGCGACACAGGCGCGAATTTGTCGAGGCCGGAGCCGGGATAGAAGGTTATCTCGCCGAACAGCGGTCGTCCGTCGATTTCATACAGGTCCACGCGGACGAAATCGAAACCGGTGCCAAGCTGTTCTGCCGCACTCAACATCTTGTTCAGGCTGACGGGTGGAGCCGGATCGGGGTCAGCGGTCGGACTGGAAACCCGCCGCCAGCTGCGGTCGAACAATATCCAGCGGTGCCGGTTTTCGCGGTCGAGATGGACCTGAATGTGGGTGGCACGACCGCCGAAGGTGTAGATTTTGTAGTCAACCGGCAGCGCGCCGCCCTCGCCGACAAACGGCTCGACAAGCAATCCGCGCGGGATGCCTGCATAAATCCATTCATCGAGCCACCAGCCATAACGCCGCTTCAGCCAGACTTTGGCCCTTTCGCGGGCGGAAGACCAACCTTTGATGCTCTCGCGGAAAAACATGTTCTGGTTGCAACCGTGGCGCGATTTGAGCACAAACGGCAACGGCCATTGCGGCGTTTCGGGAGGTTCAGTGCCCTGCCAGTAGGTCGGGATGACCCAGTCTGCGCCAAGCGTTTCTGTGACGAAGGATTTCACCGCCACCTTGTCGGCCAGCATCACCATGCGCTGGTCCCGGCCCACCAGTTTTCGCTGCTGCACCAGCTCTGTAAACGTGCCGGGGTTGGCGAGATTGGCGAGCCTCTGGTGGCGGAACAGGTAACATAGGCCAATCCGCAATTTCGCCAAACGGGCGGGTGTCGGCCGCTGAAGCGCGCGCGGAACAGCCGCGCCGCCAAACCCTGGATTGCCGACAGTGCTCAACTGCCCTTCTCGATTGCATATTGAATGGGTTTGAACGACCCGTTGTTCGACTGCAAAGCCGAGCACGCTGTCAACCCGATGACGACATCTTCGCACGCCTTGAAGCGGATGCTGTCGCCCGCCTTGCTGAGCGGCGGTTCGACGCTCAGCGCCCCGCTGATGCCATCTACAGTCACGTTCATAAAGCAGTTGAACGCCACCGGGATCATATCCTCATTTATACCATAAGGCGCAAGCGCATGCGCCAGATTGCCGAAACAGCCGCGATGCGGGTCGGTGTCGCCGTAAATAATGCGGAACGTGTCCTTGCTACACGGGGTGAGCAGAAAGTCATGCCGACCGACATCGTCGGCGATAATTTCCAGCATGACATTGCTGCGGTTCGAATAGAGCTTATCGCCGGTGGTCAGATATATCCGGCTGGCATAATCGAGCGTCCGACCCGATGATATGACCTCGGCCACGTCATTGCGCGAAAATGCCAGCAAGTCGGCAACTTGTTCGCCTTTGGGGTCGGTA
>JANONL010000326.1:0-2927 GCA_031420815.1 Sphingomonadales bacterium
CCGTAATTGTTCAAACAATTGCTGGTCGTTGTCTCAAGTCCGAATGTATGACGATACGCCCGAACAAGGTGATCGGACGCCGCTTTCGAGGCGGAGTAAGGCGAGTTTGGCGCATAAGCGGATCGTTCTGAAAAGGCGGGATCTGTTGGCCCGAGCGACCCATATACCTCATCGGTCGAAACATGATGAAAGCGGTGCGGCTTACCCGAACCATGATCGAGCCATGCCGACTTTGCCGCTTTCAGCAAGCTATGGGTGCCGACAACATTGGTTGTGACGAATGCATCCGGACCTGTAATCGACCGGTTAGCATGGCTTTCTGCGGCGAAGTGAACAACCGTCGTTATGTCATGATCGTTCAACATTTTCTCGACAAGCGCGGTTTGGCAAATGTCACCCGCAACGAGCTCAACCCCGTTCATCCCGTGCAGGCTTTGCCGGTTTCCAGCATAGGTCAGTGCATCGAGCACGACGATAGCATCGCCCGGGTTCTTGTCGCGCCCATACCGGACAAAGTTCGTGCCGATAAAACCGGCACCACCGGTCACAAGCGAGTTAGCCATCAGCCGCTATCTCCACTAACATTCTATGTAAATTTACTCGCCAATCGGGCGGTTCCATCCCGAGCAGTGTCGTCGTGCCGCTTTTGTCCAGTACCGAATAGGCCGGGCGTTTAGCCGCCGTGGGGTATTGCACAAAAACAAGAAGAAGGGGGCCAGGCCTTACTACCGATATCCGGGGTGCAAGCTTCAGCATATTATTTGCTGGGCCTTTGCTGCTCGCTGCGGCATTTTTTAGAAACGCGGCGCAGGATCAGATTTCGCGAAGCACGGCCTTGTAATACCGCGTCGGTCGAATTTCTGCTAAAAATGAATGGCGGAGACGGAGGGATTCGAACCCTCGGTACCGAATTATCAGTACGACGGTTTAGCAAACCGTTGGTTTCAGCCACTCACCCACGTCTCCAGCGCGTTTGGCATCGGCGGCCTATAGCGGGGCATTTCGGGGGCCGCAATGCTTATTCAGTATCGAAAATGCGCTTACGAACGCCCGACATGATTCGCTCTGGCGCAAATAAGACTCGGGTTATCGCCCGTTCATTGTGCGCTCATCGCCGCCAACCATAAGGTCCGCTTTATTTGCAGGAGGGGTCTGCCATGCACAAATCGACCAAGATGCTGTCATTCCGGACAATATGCGCACAAATCATGCTGCTTTTTGCCGCCATGTCGTTGGTTGCGTCACCTAGCAGCGCGCAGATCACACAGGTCGATCCCAATGGTGCGATAGACGCGGATTTGGGCACACCGCCGCCTGTGCAAACCCCGCCTTCGGAGAATGACACGACGGTGCAGGACGGTATTCCAACCGACAATGGAGGTGCATTGCCGCAGAATACAGCGACTAATGTTCCGGCACCCGCCGACCAGGCCACCTATCAGGAAGATGACCTTATCGGCGCGGCTGAGGGCGTTTTCGGCAAGGGTGCGCAGGGTTTGGGGAAACTGATCGAAGACATCCTGAAAAAGCAGGGCCGCCCGAACGGGTATATCGTCGGACGTGAAGGCGGCGGCGCATTTATCGTTGGCCTGCGTTACGGTTCAGGCACGCTGAATCACAAGGTGGAGGGGCAAAAGCCGGTTTATTGGACTGGTCCGTCGATCGGGCTGGATGCCGGAGCAAATGCGGGCAGCACCTTTGTGCTCGTCTACAATCTCTATGACAGCGAGGATCTTTACCGGCGTTATCCGGCGGGCGAAGGCGCCGCCTATCTGGTCGGTGGGTTCAATGCCAGTTACCTGCGCCGCGGTGATATCGTGTTGATTCCGATCCGCGTCGGTGGCGGGCTTAGGCTCGGGGCCAATGTCGGCTACATGAAATTTTCAAAGAAGCAGCGCTGGTTGCCGTTTTAAGCAGCCCGTAAATCTTCCATCCGCTTGAGGTATCGCGCGAGCACGTCGATCTCCAGATTGACTGATCGGCCCGCAGGAAGATCGCGCAATGTCGTCATTTCGGCGGTGTGCGGGATGATGTTCAGGGTGAAATGCACACTACCGTCCGGCTGGTCGTTGACTGTGTTGACCGTCAGTGAAACGCCGTCAACGGTGACCGAGCCTTTGGCCGCGATGTAAGGTGCCAAATCGGCATTGGCGGCGACCGTCACTTTCCAGCTGTCGCCGACATGTTCCGATGCGACGATACTGCCGAAGCCGTCGACATGACCAGTAACGATGTGTCCGCCCAGCTCATCACCGACCTTCAACGCGCGTTCGAGGTTCAGGCGCCCGCCTGTCCGCCACATTCCGGATGCCGTCCGCGCAACGCTTTCACCGGAAAGATCGACAGCAAACCATCCATCGGCCTTGTCGACGACTGTCAGGCATACGCCCGAACAGGCTATCGACGCGCCGATGGCAACGCTTTCCATGTCGTAATCACAGCCGATCACCAGCCGCAAATCACCACGCTGTTCCGCGCTATTGATTGTACCGATATCGGTGATGATCCCTGTAAACATCTTGCCGCCTTCAATATGGTTCGAATTTTGCGTAGACCTCGACCCTGTCCTTGCCAAGCCGCCGCGTATCGGAAAGCCACCAATGGTCGTGCGCGTCGTCCAGTTGCGCAAGGCCGATATCGCCGAGGCATGGCACGCCGCCGCCAATCAATATCGGCGCGCGGTAGATCAGCAGACGGTCGACAAGCCCGCCACGCAAAAACGATGCGGCGGTTGCGGCACCGCCCTCAATCAGCAGGTTGTTGCAATCGAGGCCAGCGATATCTTCGGGTGTTCGGATGAACTCCCATCCGTTCGGCGGTTCACCGCTGCCCAGCATGATCCGGCGCGGGCTTCGCGTCTCAAGTCCCGTAAGGCGGACAGTGAGCAATGGCGCATCGGCGCGCACGGTGCCCGCCCCTACCAGTAT
>JANONL010000327.1:0-1529 GCA_031420815.1 Sphingomonadales bacterium
CGCGCTCGCACAGTCACAGCAAAAGACACCGTATTGGGCATCGCTCGACGAGGAGGAGGCGCGGATGCGCACCGGGCCAAGCACCGAGTTTCCCGTCAAGTGGGTCTACAAGCGCCAGAACCTGCCGGTGAAGGTCGTCGCGGTCCACAGCGTGTGGCGCAAGGTCGAAGACCCGGACGGCGACCAAGGCTGGATGCACGTTCGCTTGCTTAGTCCCAAACGCTCCGCCGTTGTCATCGGCAGCAGCATAGCTTCTCTGCGCGAAATCCCCGAAACTACGGCGCGTATTGCTTGGCGGGTTGAGCCTGGCGTTGTTGGCCGCATCGATGAATGTAGCAAAGGCTGGTGCCGCTTCGACAACGCAGGACGCTTTGGTTATATCGAGGCCGAACGGTTATGGGGTGACGAAGCCCCCTAAGTGGTCACCGCGCCTTTGGGTTTAACGACGTCGCCGCGCCCGACAACTTCGGCAAACCGGGCGTGATAATCCTTATGTTCGGTCCCCATCCATTTGTCCCAAAACGTAAAATAAAGGCCATAATTGTGGTTGAAGCTACCGGCATGATGCAGGTCATGGTGCGTGGTAGTGTTAATCCAGCGCGTCAACCACGTTGAAAGCCACCAGCGCGGCATCAGTTCGAACCCGGCATGGCCCATCGCGTTGCGGATAATCTGAAAGAAAATAAAAGGGAGGAAAACTGTCGCGGGCGTTGGGATGAACCACTGCCAAAGCAAAACAAACATTCCCATGACCGCTGCCTCACCGACTGAGAAGCTGTATGCCGCAAACGGTGTCGGTGTAATCGACCGGTGATGCGCCAGATGAAATCGCTTGTACAACAACGGGTGATGCAGCGTCCGGTGCGCCCAGTAGAAATAGGTATCATGGGCAAGCACCATTGCGGCAAACAAAGCCAAGTCACCCAGCAAGCCAAAGCTCGCGCCCATCCGTTGCAAATACCCCATGTTGAGACCCCATACGAGTGCAACTGTAATCCCGATGTAAACGATGCAAGAACGCACTGACTGGAGAAACTCGCGGCGGATATCGGAACGCGTTGCGGTGCGGTTTTGAATTTTGCGGGTTTTCAGCGACGTCCGCATCAATAGCCACACGATGGCCGCGACAATGCCTGCGGTGACGATATACCGCGTAAAATCGACCAGGAATGCGCCTAAGCCCATGTCCAGGAATATTCGAAACGGATCGGTAGATTCAGACATAACGCCTCCATTGTTATTCGGGTTTGTTTAGCATTGAATTACTGTGTCGCTCGGCTTATTCCAAGACGGGCTAGCTGATTCTGGAATCAACCAGTTGCGCACGATAGGTGCTGGGCGTCATGCCCTCGGCCTCGCGAAAGGCGCGGTTGAAGGGTCCGAGCGAACCAAAGCCTGCATCGAGCGCGATGGTGATGATCGGGACGTCCTTCTGGGTTGGATCGACGAGCGCCATCTTTACTTCATGAAGGCGAAAGCCGTTCAAAAAAGCCGCAAAATTGCGGTGACCCAATTGCCCGTTAATCGCG
>JANONL010000328.1:0-3307 GCA_031420815.1 Sphingomonadales bacterium
GACCAGAATGTGAAGCCGCACAAGCAGACGGGTTACGCCATCGTCAATATCAGCCTGAAGCCCATTGGCGGCATTCCGGGCGACGCCAGCGCCGACCAGATCGACGTGATGGCCGACCTTGCGAAGGAGTATAGCTTCGACGAACTGCGCGTCACCCATGCGCAGAATATCGTCCTGCCGCACGTCGCCAAACGCGATCTGTATGCGGTGTGGCAACGGCTGAACGATGCCGCGCTGGCCAATGCCAATCTCGACCTGATCAGCGACATCATCGCCTGCCCCGGTCTTGATTATTGCAGCCTCGCCAACGCGCGCTCGATACCGGTCGCACAGAAAATTGCGGTGCGCTTTGCCGATATGGACCGGCAACGCGATCTGGGCGAATTGAAGCTCAAAATATCGGGCTGCATCAACGCTTGCGGCCACCACCACGCCGGGCATATCGGCATCTTGGGTGTCGACCGAAAGGGCGTGGAAAACTACCAACTGACCTTTGGCGGGTCCGGTGCCGAAGATGTCAGCATCGGCAAAATCATCGGCCCTGGCTTTGACGAAAACGGCGTTGTCGATGCCGTTGAGAAGGCAACCGAAGTTTATAAAACTTTGCGCGAAGGCGACGAGCGTTTCATCGACACCTACCGCCGTGTCGGCCTCGATCCGTTCAAGGAAGCTATTTATGGTTGAGTTCAGGTATCGCGACGATGAAATCAATGAACAGCCATCGGTCACCTTGGATGCGTTCCTCGACCAGTCGAACTCGACGGCGGTGCGCTTGGAACCTGACGACGATGCGCGTGCATTGTTGCCTTTTCTCGACCGGCTCGCCCTGATCGAGATTGCTTTCCCTAAATACCGCGATGGCCGTGGCTATAGCTCGGCGCGTATCTTGCGCGAGGCGGGCTATACCGGCGAATTGCGCGCGCAGGGCGATGTGCTCGTCGACCAGATTGCATTCATGCGCCGCTGCGGTTTTGACAGCTTTGCGCCTGAAGGGTCGCTCAATCCGGCCGACGTCGAAGCCGCCTTCACGCGCTATGACAATGTATATCAGGGTGCAGCCGATGCCGCAGTCCCCGTTTGGAAATTGCGCCATGGGTGAGCATGTCCGCATCATCGACCGCATCGACACCGCCCCACGTTATATGGAAGGCGACGCCGTTCGCCTGAATAACATGTTCCGCGGGCGTGATACTGTTGAGATGCTGACGGTGTTGCTTAAAGAGAATATGCTGGGTGACGCGGCGATTGTATCGAGCTTTGGTGCTGAATCATCGGTGTTACTGCACCTGATTGCGAGCATTGACCCGACGGTGCCTGTGCTGTTCCTCGACACCGGCAAGCATTTCGCCGAAACCATCGCCTACCGCGAAGAACTACGCGAAAGGTTGGGGTTGACCGATTTGCGCGACCTGACCCCCGATCCGGCATTGCTCGCACAGAAGGACGGCACAGGTCTGCGCTGGTCTTATGATCCCGATGGCTGCTGCGAAATCCGCAAAGTGCTGCCGTTGAAGGCGGCGCTGGCACCGTTTGATGCGCAATTTACCGGTCGCAAGGCGTTTCAGTCATCGACCCGCAGTGCATTGCCGCGCTTTGAAATCGAAGCAGGCCGCCTAAAAGTCAATCCGCTCGCTGATTGGGACAAGGCACGGCTCGACGCCTATATATGGGAGCATGACCTGCCCGCCCATCCGCTGGTTGAACAAGGCTATCCCTCAATCGGCTGTTCGCCTTGCACCACAAGGGTGGCGCCCGGCGAAGACCCGCGTTCGGGCCGCTGGAAGGGTTGGGACAAGGTCGAGTGCGGCATCCACACCGAAGTCACCCCGCTGGGTGATGACGGCGCCAACGATCCGGTTTTCTGAGCTGCTTATCCTCCCTAAATCGAAGATTTGGGGAGGTGGCGCGCTGGAGCGAAGCGGAAGCGTGACGGAGGGGCCTCTGGCGTCGAAGGCCCCTCCGTCACGCCTTCGGCGCGCCACCTCCCCATTTTTGCAAAATGGAGAGGATAAGGGACATTGGAATTCTGCTGAACCCGGTTCAATCTTTCGGGAAAAAATATTCCTGAACTTCAGCAGCAATCCGCGCGGGGCGGAGCGTCTCGGCGTCGATGCAGCACCAGCTCGATTTGACCTCGGCCAGCACTTCCTCGCCGCGTTTGATGACAGTATCGTAAAACGACCGCGCGCCCTGCACTTTTTCCAGCACCACCGACGCGATCACGTCATCGTCGAGAAATGCCGGTTTGCGGTAGGTAATCTCGTGCTTCAGCGCGACCCACAGATATTTGGCAGCGGTTTCCGGCGGCGCAAGCTTGTTCCAGTGCGCGAGCACCGCGTCCTGCACCCAGTTCAGATAGCGCGCGTTGTTCACGTGGCCCATGAAGTCGATATCAGTCGGCAAAACGCCGATGCGGTGAAGATGGGGGAGAGCGAGAGCCATGTTACTTTCAATATAGGAAGACTGAAGAGGGTTTACAGCCTTATTGCGACAGAAACATGAATAAACGCTGGTAAATGGTAAAGAAAATCGCAGACGCCCGCCCTTGCATCGGTTCATATCCACCACCACATCGGCGAGATGACCGGAAGACCCGCAAAGAACTGGCGCGACAGCAATGCCTTTCGCTGGTGCATGCTGATTCTGGGTTGGCTGTTGGTGGCCGTAGCACTATTGCTCGGTCCCCTTCCGGGCCCCGGCGCGTTGGTCATATTGCCTATCGGGTTGGCACTGATTTTGAAGAATTCGCTATGGGCCAAAAAGCGCTACGCAAGACTGGCCAGACGTCATCCCGAATATGGAAGATGGGCGAACTGGTCAATCCGGCGGAGCAAGGTGACGCATCGTCCCCCGTTTCCGGACATCAAGCGCGATCTCATGCACCTGTTCCGGCGCGATGATAGCGGCGAGCATTTACGCTAACCGATGTTGACTTTTATGCGCTCCGACCGTATCGGCCACCTCAACAAAAGCGGTCGCTGGACAGATTCGGCGGCCCTTTTCATTTCAAGACGCAAAAAATTTAAGGATTACAGTCATGAAGCGCACCTTTCAGCCGAGCAATCTCGTGCGTGCCCGTCGCCACGGTTTCCGTCTCCGCATGTCGACCGCCGCTGGCCGAAACATCCTGAACGGCCGCCGCGCGCGTGGCCGCAAGAAACTGTCGGCCTGAGGGCTTTTGATTTTGTCCACTATAGTGGACGCGGCTCCGGCCCGCTCCCCCACCCGGCCCCCCACAGAAAACACAGTGGTTGGGCGGCCGGGTGGGGGCGCGGGCCGGAGCTGTCTTTACCTAACATGACTCGCG
>JANONL010000329.1:0-3083 GCA_031420815.1 Sphingomonadales bacterium
GCACCGACTGGTTCTGCAACCCGTCATTCTTGGTGAAGAAATAATGGCCACCGGCTTTCTCGGGCAAGCCGAACCGCTCATAATCAAACAGCTTCTTCATCCGCGCGGCGAGCACGTCCTTGCCCGGCAGCGTATCGAGATAAGCGTCGGTCACCGCGTTTTCCGCCTTCACCCAGGCCGCGACCTCGGGGTTGACGCGGACATCATCCTCCAGCCAGCGATAGGGATCGGCAACCTTCACACCGAATTGTTCGTCGACAACGTTGACCTTCCTGGTCTCTGGGTATTTCAGCACCGTGTAGCTATCGGTGGCGGAAACAGCCGCATCATCGGCGGCGGCGATAGAGGGCGACATCACCGCCAAAGATACCCCGAGCAAAAACGCATAGCGCATAGAAACATTCCTTCGACCCCAGAACTTGTTGGGTAGGAGCGTAGAGCCTCGCGCCCGCACTGCCAATATATTCTATCCGACCCGCGCCGAAATAATGCTGTCGAACCAGCCTGACCGGCACCAGCACGGATTTGTCACAGCAGCGAACCGCTTTTTGTGCTCCCCGGCGGAGGCCGGGGTCCAGCCCCAAACAGGAAGACTCTTTGTTTCAGGTACTGGACCCCAGCCTCCGCTGGGGAACATGATCGACCCTGCCCATTTGAATTAAATGAGGGTGATGTTTGCGCTTCCGTCTTCAGAATCTTCACGCTCTTTGCGTGAAACAAACAGGCGCAATGCCCGGTCAGTAATGCTGCCTGGCGGGCAACCATCATCTGCCGCTGCTCCAGCAACATGGCGGTGGCCATTATTTCGAGCAACCTTTGACGCTGCCAGTCGTTTCCATGCCGAACGTCGGGCATTTTCCCGATAGGTTTTTAGGAGAAAGCGAAATGGCCGACACTTCAAATTTCGAGACAAAACTAGGCGCAGGCGGGGAAACGCACCAGCAGGTGCCGGAAAAAGGCCCGCACACCGACGGCCAAGCGCATCTTACCACCAATCAGGGCATCCGTGTTTCCGACAACCAGAACAGCCTGAAATCAGGCGCGCGCGGCCCGACCTTGCTCGAAGACTTTGTGCTGCGCGAAAAGATTTTTCATTTCGATCATGAACGGATCCCCGAACGCATCGTCCACGCGCGCGGTTCGGCGGCGCACGGCTATTTCGAGGCAACCGACGATATTTCGGATTTGAGCAAGGCGGCGTTGTTCGTCAAAGGCACGAAGACGCCGCTGTTCACGCGCTTTTCGACGGTCGCGGGCGGTGCCGGATCGGTCGATACCCCGCGCGACGTGCGCGGCTTTGCAGTCAAATTTTACACCAGCGAGGGCAATTGGGATCTGGTCGGCAACAATATCCCGGTGTTCTTCATCCAGGACGCGATCAAATTTCCCGACCTGGTCCATTCGGTCAAGATGGAGGCCAACACCGGCTATCCGCAAGCCGGCAGCGCGCATGACACGTTCTGGGACTGGGCGTCGCTGATGCCCGAAACCACGCATATGCTGATGTGGGCGATGTCCGACCGGACGATCCCGCGCTCGCTCCGGATGATGGAGGGCTTTGGCATCCACACATTTCAGCTGGTCAATGCGGCGGGCAAGTCAACCTTCGTCAAATTCCACTGGAAGCCCAAACTCGGCCTGCAATCGACGGTATGGGACGAGGCGCTGAAGCTGCAAGCCGCCGACAATGATTACCACCGCCGCGACCTGCACGAGGCCATCGACACTGGCGGCTTCCCCGAATGGGAGCTGGGCATTCAGGCGTTCGACCGCACATTTGCCGACGCGCAACCCTATGACGTGCTCGACCCGACCAAGATCATTCCCGAAGAGGACATTCCCGTCCGCGTCATCGGCCGCATGGTGCTCGACCGTAACCCCGACAATTTCTTCGCCGAAACCGAACAGGTCGCGTACTGCCCCGGCAACATCGTTCCGGGCATCGATTTCTCCAATGATCCGCTGTTGCAGGGCCGTCTGTTCTCGTATCTCGACACGCAAAAATCGCGGCTCGGAACCGCCAATTTCCATCAGCTACCGATCAACGCCGCGAAATGCCCGGTGATGAATTTTCAGCGTGACGGCCAGATGCAGATGCAGGTGCCCAAAGGCCGCGCCAATTACGAACCCAACAGCCTGGCGGCGCACGGCGAAGAAGGCGGGCCGCGCGAGTGTCCGGTTTCGGGCTTTGCGACCACGACGACCCCGACCGGCCCCGACGAAGACGGCGATAAACTGCGCGTTCGCGGCGAGCTGTTTGCCGATCATTACAGCCAGGCCCGGATGTTCTGGAAATCGCTGACCGATAACGAACGCGCGCATGTCGCCTCGTCGTTCACCTTTGAACTGTCCAAAGTCGGGCAACTTGACCAAGTGCCGCCGCGCATGGTCGGCAATTTGCGCAACGTCGATGAAGACCTCGCCAAACGCGTTGCGGCTGGTCTTGGCATCGAGCTGCCACCCAAGGCAAAGGCGGCGCGCGAACCGGTCGATATGGAGCCCAGCCCGGCGCTATCGATCCAGAAGAATATGAAGGAAACGCTGGAGGGCCGCTGCGTCGGTGTGCTGTTCGCCGACGGATCGGACGGTGCCGAAATCGACGCGGTGGTCGCTGCCGTGACCAAGGCAAAGGGCAAGGCGGTGCTGATCGCGCCCAAGGTCGGCGGCGCGAAACTCGCCGACGGATCGGTGCGCAAGGCCGATGGCCAGCTCGCCGGAACACCATCGCAACTGTTCGATGCGGTGGCGTTGGTGCTAACCGCTGACGGTGCCGCGATGCTTGCCAAAGAGGGCGCGGCGGTCGATTTCGTCGCCAACGCCTTTGGCCATTTGAAGGCCATCGGCGCGAGTGACGGCGCAAAGGCATTGCTCGACAAGGCCAATGTCGAGAAGGACGCAGGCGTAACTGGCCTCGGCAACGACTTCATCGCCGCCGCGAAGCTACGCCACTTCGACCGCGAGCCCGGCGTCCGCACGCTGGCCTGAAGAAAAAGTGACAGTCACTATTTGCGAGAAAAGTGACTGTCACTTTTTTGGCGTCACAGCACGCTGATCCGCGGTTCGGCACGCTGCGGCTCCAGCAT
>JANONL010000330.1:0-12801 GCA_031420815.1 Sphingomonadales bacterium
GCGGTAATGGGTAAGGATATCGGCGCGCTGAAACGGTTGTTCGGCGAACCGCGTCTGGATGTGATCGAGGTGAACGGTCGCAAGCTGCAATTTGTCGGCAAGGCCTGTGTACTCGACACATATCTTTATCCCGATGGCAACGGCGGCGCCGAAATTGTCACGTATGTGGATGCACGGCGCAGCGACGGAGCAGCGGTCGACCGCGCATTGTGCGTAGATGCTTTGCAGCGGCGTTAGGTCACGGCCTAAGTGAACAAAAAGAACGCATTTATGCCGGTTTTTGTTCGCTTTGTTTACTTTGAGTTTGCTTTGACGAAGCGGCGGGTATCGCGACACAGATGGATCCACGGTTCAAAGAGCAACAGCAAACCGTTCCAAATCAGATCCTACATTGCAAGCGCTAACGCCCATTCCTGACTTACTTCTTCGTCGTCCTCCACCGCTTGTCTAACGACGCGTTCTTTTTCAAACTGGGTTTGATCCAAGTGCGCCAACGCCCAAACCGAAGCGCCTCTCACCACAGGTGCTGGGTCGTCCAGCAGCGCAATCACCGGTAACACCAAATCCGTATTGGCACTATTGCCCGCAGCAATCAGCACATTACGCACAAAGCGGTCGCGACCCGTGCGTTTGATAGGCGACCCCGCAAACAACGTGCGAAAAGCAGCATCGTCTAGCGTCAGCAAGTCGGCGATGCTGGGTGCGACCAGTTCGGCGCGCGGCAGGAATGCCTTGTTGGCCGCCGCGCTTTCGGCAAATTTGTTCCACGGACAGACGGACAGACAATCGTCGCAGCCGTAAATATGGTTGCCGATTGCAGCGCGGAACTCATGCGGAATCGGGCCTTTGTGCTCGATGGTCAGATAAGAAATACAGCGCCGTGCATCGACACGGTAGGGGGCGGGAAAGGCATCGGTCGGGCAAATATCCTGGCAAGCGCGGCACGACCCGCAACGATCTTCGCCCGGCGCATCCGGCTGCAAATCGGCGGTGGTGTAGATCGCGCCCAGAAACAGCCAGCTACCATGGTCTTTGCTCACGACATTGCTGTGCTTGCCCTGCCAGCCAATGCCTGCCGCCTCTGCCAGCGCTTTTTCCATCACCGGTGCGGTATCGACAAACACCTTCACGCCGACACCCGCTTCATGCGCCAGCCATCCCGCCAACCGTTTGAGCGCACCCTTGACGACGTCGTGATAATCGCGCCCACGCGCATAAACCGATATGCGCGCACGGTCAGGATGCTCCGCCAGCGCCATCGGGTCGTCCACCGGGGCATAACTCATCCCCAGCATGATCACTGATTTGACCTCGGGCCAAAGCGCATCGGGGCTGGCGCGTTCGGTTGCCCGGCTTTCCATCCAGAGCATGTCACCGTGCCGACCTTCCGCCAACCAGTCGTGTAACCGCGCGCCTGCCACAGGAGCCAGAACGCCCGGCACAATCCCGCAAGCACCAAAACCCTCCGCTGCCGCCCGCTCTTTCAGCGCGTTAACCAAATTTGTCTTGTGTTGCTTCACGCCAACTCCCTATTCAGCGCTCATACGCAATTCAGGGCAAATTTCACAATGAATGCAATCGAGGCACACGGACTAGTCAAGCAGTTCGACGGTTTCCGTGCTGTCGATGGCGTCGATCTCGCGGTTCCCGAAGGCAGCATTTACGGTATTCTTGGTCCCAATGGCGCTGGCAAAACGACGATGCTGCGTACCTTGCTTGGCATCATCGACCCCGATGCCGGCACGCGCACGTTGTTGGGTTCTGACCGGCCGATTTCGCAATCACGCAATGTCGGCTACCTGCCCGAAGAGCGCGGGCTTTACCAGTCGATGCGCGCCGTAGATACCATCGCGTTCATGGGCGCGCTGCGCGGACTGCCACTGAAAGAAGGCGCAGAAAAAGGCCGCGCGTTGCTCGAAGAAGCAGGCCTCGGTTACGCCGCCGACCGGCAAATCCGTCAGCTTTCCAAGGGTATGGCGCAGACCGTGCAATTGATGGGCACAATCGTCCACGAACCCAGATTGATCGTGCTTGATGAACCCTTTTCTGGCCTCGATGCGCTCAATCAGGCCAAGCTCGAACGGATGATCCGGGACCAGGCTGCCAAAGGCGTGACCATCATTTTTTCGACCCATGTCATCGCCCATGCCGAGCGGTTGTGTGAGCGAATTGCTATTATTGCCAATGGCAAAATCAGCTTCGACGGGCTGGTTTCGACCGCACGTGACCGGCTGCGGCCGCAGGTCCATCTGGAGACCGAAACGCTTGATGGCCCGTGGCGCAGCGCGCTGCCCGCCGACACCAAGGTCGAGGGCAACTGGTGGCACTTCACCTTGCCCGAAACCGGAGTAGAGCCGTTGCTCAAAGCGCTAGTGGAGGGCAAGGCCGGGGTTCGCTCGCTGTCCATCGAGCGTCCGGGCCTGCACGATGCGTTCGTTGCGATTGCCGGCGAATCGGTGGCCGCCGCAATGGACCAGCCGGTACCAGGAGAGTTGCTATGAGAGAAATCCTGCGCGCCGCTTGGGTAATCGCCCGCCGTGATTTTACCGCGATCATTTATTCCAAGGCCTTCATTTTCTTCCTGCTCGGGCCGTTCTTCCCGGTGCTTGTCGGCATCGGCGCAGGCAGCGTTAGCGGACAAATCGCCAGAGAAACGAACCAGCCGGTGGTCGGTCTTGCGATGTCTCAAAGTGATGCACGCGGGCTGACTACGGCACGCGACCTGCTGTCGGAATCGATGGGCAGCACATATTTCACCGAAATGAAAATCGTCGGCGATCCCGCAAAGCGAGGAAATATTGACCCCCAGCAATTCCTTAAAAACAAAACCGATAATCTGAGCGTGGTGGTTACCGGCTCGCTGGCCAAGCCGGTGCTTACCGGCACGAGACGGGCCATCGACCGCGAGAAGGCCGATATCGAGCTGCTGGCTGGACACGCGCTTAACCCAGGGGCGGTGACGCTCCCGAAAATCCAGTCAAATATCGTCGTGGAAACCGCAAATAGTGACAGGCAGTTGCGCACGGTAACCGGTCAAAGTGCGCAGATATTGATCTTCATCCTGACAATGTTGCTGGCCGGGATGGTGCTATCCAACCTTGTCGAGGAGAAATCGAACAAGATTATCGAAATACTGGCAGCGTCGATCCCGATGGAGTCGGTATTTCTGGGCAAGTTATTTGCCATGCTCGGAATGGCGTTGCTCGGCATCCTCGTTTGGACCAGCGTAGGTTTTGCCGCAATCCAGATCTGGGGCCAAGGCCTACCCAGTTATCCGACGCCAGCGGTCGGCTGGCCGATTTTCATTACGCTGGGCTTCACATATTTCATCCTCGCCTATCTGATGCTCGGTGCGCTGTTCCTCGGGATTGGCGCGATGGCGGCGACCGTCCGCGAGGTGCAGACGATCTCCATGCCGGTCACGATGGTCCAGTTGATCAACTTCTTTTTCGCGTCGTACAGCATCACCAAAATCGGCCAGCCGATTGAGCAGGCGGCGTGCATCTTCCCGTTCAGTTCGCCGTTCGCGATGATCGGCCGGGCGGCGCAGGAACCGACATTGTGGCACCACGGCGTGGCGATAGTCGGGCAGGTCGCCTTTGCAATATTGCTATTGAAACTGGGCGTAGTGCTGTTCAAGCGCAATGTGATGAAATCGGGTAATGCCGGTAAAGCCAAAGACGACGGCAAGCGCCGTCTGTTCGGGCTGATTCCGATGCGGGGCTAATCGGCGCAAACTAAGTTGCGTATCGAAACGGGATTGACATATTTGTCAGTAGTGGCACTCTTCCGCCCGAGAAGAGGAGAGTCGATATGGCAACTGCGCCGCTAATGGAATCCACCGATTTGCCGTGGGCGGTGAACGCGGCCCCGCACGAATGGGACGTATCGCGACCCGAGATTTACGCCGAAAACCGCTGGCAGCCGATCTTCAGGGAAATGCGCGAGCAGGCACCGATTAACAAGATTACCGGCAGCGATTTCAACGATTACTGGAACGTCACCACGCTGAAGCCGATCCAGCATGTCGAGGCCTTGCCCGACATTTTTTCATCGTCTTTCGAGCATGGCGGTATCACCATTGTTTCCGACGATGACCTGCTGGAGCAAATTCCCGAGGACCAACGGATAGTCATGCCGATGTTCATAGCGATGGACCGGCCCAAGCATACCGAGGAGCGGCGCGTCGTTGCCCCTGCCTTCACGCCCGGTGAAATGGTTCGGATGAGCGATGACATTCGCGCCCGTACCGCAGAATTGCTCGATAGCCTGCCGGTCGGCAAGCCGTTCGACTGGGTCGATCTGGTATCGATCGAACTCACCACGCAGATGCTGGCAATCATCTTCGACTTTCCGTGGGAAGACCGACGGCTTTTGACCGAATGGTCGGACTGGGCGGGCGATGTCGAGCTGTTCCGCACCGAGGAGAACCGCAAAAAACGACTTGAAAAGCTCTATGAAATGGGCGCGTATTTCCAGCGGCTTTGGGACGAACGGTTGAATCGAGGTGAAGGGCCAGACCTGATTTCGCGAATGATTCATTCGCCGATGAAAAACATGACCCAGTGGGAATATATGGGCAATTTGATCCTGCTTATCGTCGGCGGCAACGATACAACCCGTAACTCAATGTCAGGCTATGCTTTCGGCCTCGACCAGTTCCCCGACGAGCGCGAGAAACTGGAGAAAAATCCAGATATGATTACTAACGCGGTGAGCGAAATAATCCGCTGGCAAACGCCGCTGGCGCATATGCGTCGCACCGCGCTTGAGGATTATGACCTGTTCGGCGCGCCGATCAAACAGGGCGACAAGATTGCGATGTGGTATATCTCGGCCAACCGCGACGAGACCGTGTTCGAGAACCCCGACAAGCTGATCGTTGACCGTCAGAACGCCCGACGCCATCTGTCGTTCGGTTACGGCATCCATCGCTGCGTCGGTGCGCGCCTCGCCGAACTGCAAATACGGATATTGCTGGAAGAGATGGCGGCTCGGCGGTTACGGGTGAATGTCGTCGGCAAACCCGACCGCGTTGCCGCATGCTTTGTCCATGGTTACCGTAAAATGATGGTAGAATTGTCGCGTTACTGAAACTTTTTGGCCTGTTCGCGCGTATCTATGTTTAAGAACCGCATAAAGGATGAACGCGATGCTCGTTTCAAAACGCCAATTTCTGTCGCTATCGAGTATGGCCGCGATTGGCCTGAGCTTTGGTTGCGGCCGTGAAGTTTCGGCCAAGGCACGCTTCGCGGTCACCAAAACCGACGCCGAGTGGCGCAAAATTCTGTCACCTGCCGCCTACAATGTGCTGCGCCGGGAGAACACCGAAACCCCTTATACCAGCCGTTTGAACAAGGAAAAGCGTGCAGGCACATACATCTGTGCGGGATGCGCGAAGCCGTTATACTCGTCAAAAACCAAGTTCGAAAGCGGCACCGGTTGGCCAAGCTTCTATGCTCCGTTGGCGGGCGGCGTAGGCACAACAACCGACTATAAAATCGGCGTTCTCCGAACCGAAGTGCACTGCGCGCGGTGCGGCGGACATTTGGGTCATGTTTTCGACGATGGACCGAAACCGACAGGAAAGCGGTACTGCATGAACGGTGTCGCGATGAAGTTTATACCAGCCTAGCCTTGCCCGGTCAGTTAGGCTTCTTCTCGACCACGCCGGTAAAATCCAGCCCTTTGCTATCGGCCGGTTTCTGCTTTTTGTCGGCACTTTCGATGATCGACAATATGGCGCTGGCACGACCGTCTTGCTTGGCATAATCGCGTGCAGAATAGCCCGCACGGTTGTCTTTCCTATCCGGATTTGCCCCCGCCTTCAGCAACGCGCGCACCGATTCGGTGTTGCGCAACTGCACGGCCAGTATCAGCGCCGTTTCGCCCGAGCGATTGGTCATATCGACCTGCGTCTTATGTTCGATCAACCAGTTGATGCCGTCTATAAAGTTCAGCTGTGTCGCCAGCATCAACGGCGTAATACCTTTCTTGTCGGCCAGATTGGGGTTAGCACCTCTTTGCAGCAGGAAGCCTAGCCAAGCGGAATCGCGGCGCGCGATAACAATGTGAAGCGCGGTCTCACCGGTACCGCCATCACGGGTATTGATGATGACCGAGCCGGGTTCGCTCAGAAACTTCTCGACCTCGTCGCCCTTGCGTTCTTTGACTACTTTGAGGAAATTATAGCTGTCCGAAAATTGCGCCTGCGCCGATGGCGCGACCAGTCCCGAGGCGACCGGCAACGCTAATACCAGTGCAGCAGTCGATAAAATTATTCTCGATGTCAACGAACTTTGCCCCATGAATCCTCCACCTTTATATCAACGCTGCTTGATATTGGGCCCTTAGCAGACCATGTCTGGCGCTGCCATGAACAAAAATATTTCAATTTCTCTCGCTGCCGTTCTCATGCTTGCAGCCTGCAACAACGCGTCCAGCCAGCCGCCATTTTCTGATGCGCCGTTAGCCGGTGCAACAATTGGGGGCGATTTCGCTCTAACCGATCAGGATGGCAGGAAACGGAGCTACGCCGAGTTTGATGGACAGTACCGCATCGTCTATTTCGGCTACACCAATTGCCCTGATATCTGCACGCCCGACGTCCAGAATCTGATGGCAGGGTTGAAGACATTGGAGACGTCATCGCCGGATCTGGCCAAAAAGGTACAGCCGATTTTCATTACCGTGGATCCAGAACGAGACACGTCTGCGGTCCTGAAACAGTTTACCGCTGCGTTTCATCCTCGCCTGATTGGCCTGACCGGAACCGGCGCCGAAATCGCCGATGTGGCTAAGAAATTTGCAGTCTATTACGCCAAGGTAGAGGGCTCTGCACCCGACGCCTATCTGATGAGCCATAGCCAGACTCCCTATTTGATGGCACCGGACGGCAAGCCGCTGGCGATTTTGCCCACCGCCAATGAAGGCGGTCCTGACCGCGTTGCAACCGAACTTGCAAAATGGGTGCGGTGATAGCCGACGTGCCATTCTGGCAGGCCCCGCTCGAAACGCTTGATCGCGGACAGTGGGAGGCTTTGTGCGATGGCTGCGGAAAATGCTGTCTGCACAAGGTCGAGGATGAGGATACCGGCCGGATTTACCCGACCAATGTCGCGTGCAAGTTGCTCGACCTGCAAACCAGCCAATGCTCTGATTACCGTAATCGCCGTGCGTTGGTGCCCGACTGCCTGCGACTGACGCGCGGGAAAATTTCCGACTTCGAATGGCTGCCATCGACCTGCGCTTATATCTTGCGCGAAGCGGGCGACCCCCTGCCCGATTGGCATTATCTGATCAGTGGTGACCGGGAGAGCGTTCATGCCGCTGGCATGTCGGTCAAAGGTCGGGCATTGTCGGAAATATATGCTGGACCGCTTGAAGACCATATTGTCGAACAGCCTCTCTGAGGATTGGCGATCCGACCCTGCGGTCGACATCGAGGGCGAGAGCGTGCCGGTGCGCATCCGCCGTAACCCGCGCGCGCGGCGGATATCGATGCGCGCCGATGCAGTTAAGCGCGAAATCCGGATAACCATGCCCAACTACACGCCAACGGCCACTGCAATGGACTTTGTCGCCAAGAAGCGCCAATGGATCGCCGCCCGCTTGCAAAGCGCGCCCGACGCCGCACCAATCGCACCCGGCAGCGAAATTGCGGTCGAGGGCGAGGCTCATCTGATCGAATGGCAAGCCAACTGGCCGCGGAGTATCCGGCGGCGCGAAGGTGTGTTGGGCGTCGGCGGGCCGGAAGCGATGGTCGAGGGCCGGGTATTGCGCTGGCTAAAATCCGAAGCGCGCCGAATCTACACCGCCGATATCGCGCATTATTGCGCTCAGGCCGGAGAGCCAGTGCCGCGCCTGTCGCTGGGCGACCCGCGCAGCCGGTGGGGCAGTTGCTCCAGCCGGGGCACAATATCGCTGAGTTGGCGGCTGATCATGGCCCCTGCGCATGTGCGCCGCGCGGTCATCGCGCACGAGGTCGCGCATATCCGGCATATGGACCATAGCCGCGATTTCTACGGCTGGCTCGACACGCTCTACGAAGGCGACCGCAAAGCCGCAGACCGCTGGCTGAAGATGCACGGCACAGGGCTGCAACGGGTCGGGCGTTGATGCAGGGAGATTGAAGATGCTGGAAATGCGTGGAGCTTGCGAACGCTGCGCGACGCCGCTGCCGACGGACAGCGGGGAAGCGCGGATTTGCAGTTATGAGTGCACGTTTTGCGTGATCTGCACCAATGGCGAACTGGCTGGCAAGTGTCCGAATTGCAAAGGCGAATTGCAGATCAGGCCGCGGCGTGCGGCCAAATCAGGTTAATCAGCCTTTTTGGATTTCGCTGCCCAACGCGCCGTATTTCTTTTCAAAACCGGCAATGTCTCCGCTAGATAGCAATTTGGCTTGATCGACCCAGTTATCGCGACCAATCCGTCCGGCAAAAGTGCCGAGCTTACCGTCAATCTGGGCGATGTCGGCGATGCTCCAGTTCGCGACCTGTTGAAAGCTGGTAATGCCGAGCGAATTCAGCAGCGTGTTGAGCTTTGGCCCGATGCCTTTGAGCAATTCCAGATTGTCCGGAATGGCGATTTTGACTGCGGCCTTGGGAGCAGTCTTGGGTCTGGGCGCAGCTTGCAGCTTCGCAGCGGCGGCAGCTTTCGGTTTTACCGCCGCTTTGGGGGCGGTTTTCGGAGCTACTTTAGCTTTGACCGGCGCAGCTTTAGGAGCGACCGTTTTGACGGTAACTCCCTTCGCGGGCGCGGCTTTTGGCGCTGGAGCTTTTTTTACGGCAAGTTTGGCAGCGGTCTTGGCCGGTGCCGCTTTGACGACAGCAGGCTTTTTCGCAGCGACTTTTGCTACCGCAACCTTCGGTGCCGTCGCCTTGGGCTTGGCGGCTGTTTTGGCTGCGGGCTTTTTGGTGACGGGTGCCGCTGACATCAAAGCTGTTGCGGCCAGAGGCTTCGCTGCTTTTGGCGCGGGTGTTATCGACGGTTCGGGCGCTGCCTTGACCACTGCGTCGATTTTCTTGGGCGGCTCTGCGGGCTTGGCAGGTGTCACAGGCGTCGATGTCGATTTGCCCGAGAGCGACCACCACAGCAACGCAACGACAACCAAAGCGACAATCAATATTAGCGGCCAATATTGCGACATCACGATCTCCCCAACCAAAATTCTGAATTCAGATAGGGGCAGGGAAAATGCGAGTCCAGCGAAAGCAGCGCCTTGGGTGCAGGTTAACGTAGTTTTGTGGTCAACGCCTTATCGCTGTTCGCGCTCCACCTCGCGCCAGCCGATGTCGCGGCGACAGAAACCGGACGGGAAGTCGACTCCATCTACAGCGGCATATGCCTGCGCTTGCGCTGCTGTCACCGTCGGGCCAATCGCCGTGATATTGAGCACGCGACCGCCATGGGCGACTAGTTGCCCGTCTTTTTCGGCGGTCCCGGCATGGAAAATCTTCGCGCTGCCGACATTGCCGAAGCCAATCGCGCCACCCTTTTCGGGCGTACCCGGATAGCCCTTAGCCGCCATGACTACAGTCAGCGCGGCGTCCGGAATGAATTCCGATCCGCCTGTTTGCGCCAACTTGCCGGTCGCGACCGCCAGCATCAACGCAGCCAGATCGCCGGTGTAACGCATCATCAGCACTTGGCATTCGGGGTCACCGAAGCGGGCATTATACTCAATCAGCTTCGGCCCTTTGCCGGTCAGCATCAGACCGGCGAACAACACGCCGATATAAGGCATGCCAGCATTGCGAAGCGCATTAACGGTCGGATGGATAATCTGAGCCATCACCTCTGCCTCAAGCGCGGGCGTCAAAACACGCGCGGGTGAATACGCACCCATGCCGCCGGTATTCGGCCCGGTATCGCCGTCGCCGACGCGCTTGTAATCCTGCGCAGAGCCGAAAGCGACCACGTCTTTGCCATCGGTGAGCGCAAAGAAACTCGCTTCCTCGCCGGTCATGAATTCCTCGATCACCACCGACGCGCCCGCATCGCCAAAGCCGCCGCCGAACATGTCCTCTAATGCTACGGTGGCTTCATCATGCGTTTCCGCAATGATCACCCCCTTGCCCGCCGCCAGTCCATCGGCCTTGATGACATAGGGCGGTTTGAAATCGGCGAGACCCGCAATTGCCGAGGCCTTGCTGTCATGCCGCTTGTAACCAGCTGTCGGGATATTCGCGGTCGCGCACAGGTCTTTGGTAAAGCCCTTCGATCCTTCCAACTGCGCCGCCAACTTGCTTGGTCCGAACACCGGCACCCCGGCGTCGCGTAAACTGTCGCCGAGCCCGTCGACCAACGGTCCTTCTGGCCCGACCACGACCAGCCCGATGTCATGGCCCGCGCAAAACGCGAGAACGGCACCGTGATCGGCAATGTTCAGTTCGACCAGATCGGCCTCTTCAGCAATCCCGGGATTGCCCGGCGTGGCAAAAAGTGTATCGCATGAAGAAGATTGCGCGAGCTTCCACGCCAGCGCATGTTCGCGCCCGCCCGACCCGATAAGCAAGATATTCATGTCAGCCAACAACCCCTTCGATGATGCCGAACCCGCAACTGCCCGTCTGTTAGCCGAGGAGCGGCCCGGCGACAACGCCCAAGCCTTGAGCGTATCGGAATTATCAGCTGCGCTGAAACGGTCGGTTGAGGATCGGTTCGGCCATGTCCGCGTACGCGGCGAAATATCGGGTTTCAAACGCGCGGCGTCGGGGCATCTCTATTTCAGCCTGAAGGATGATAATGCCAGGCTCGATGCAGTGATGTGGAAGGGCGGCGCTGCACGATTGCCCTTCGCGCCGGAGGATGGGCTGGAGGTGGTCGCTACTGGCAAGCTGACCACCTATGCCGGACGATCAAACTACCAGATTGTCATAGAAAGCCTTGAAGTGGAGGGCGAAGGCGCGATGATGCTCTTGTTGGAAAAACTGAAAGCGCGGCTCTCGGCGGAGGGATTGTTCGAAGCATCGCGCAAGCAACCACTACCATCGCTGCCGCGCATCATTGGTGTCGTGACCTCTCCCACCGGCGCGGTCATCCGCGACATTCTCCACCGCTTGGCTGATCGTTTTCCAACACATGTCATCGTATGGCCGGTGCTGGTGCAAGGCGAAACTGCGGCACCGCAAATTGCAGCAGCGATTAACGGCTTTTCGGCGCTCGCACCAGGCGGCCCCGTGGCGCGCCCAGATCTCGTCATTGTCGCACGCGGCGGCGGCTCAGTCGAAGACCTCTGGGCGTTTAACGACGAGGCCGTGGTCCGCGCGGTTGCCGATTGCTCAATCCCGATCATCTCCGCAGTCGGCCACGAAACCGACACCACCTTGTGCGATTTCGCCGCCGACCTGCGTGCACCGACACCGACAGCGGCGGCCGAAATAGCCGTGCCGGTGCGGTCCGAGTTGCTTGAGAGGTTGGGTCAGGTTGCGCTGCGCATGGGCAATTCGATCCGCAGGCGGGTCGATTGGGCAAGCCAAAGACTGGAGGCGCAGCGCCGTTTGATGCCGAAACTGACCGAGCTTGCGGCTCCGCACCAGCAACGCACCGATGAACTGGCCGAACGCTTGCGACAATCTTTATCCCGGCGGGTTAGCCAAGCGCAGATTGCATTTGCCGGTCCGGCACAAATGCTTAGCCCGCGCCTGCTGCAACGGCGCGTCGAACAAGGACAGCAGCAGCTCGACGCGCTGGCGCGGCTGGCGGGGAGCCTCCATCCTGAAGCTCCGTTAAAACGAGGCTTTGCACGTGTGACCGACACCCACGGCAAGACGATTTCTAACAGCAAAGCAGCCATCGCCGCCGGACAGGTGGCTTTGCGCTTTGCCGATGGGGCGGTCGGGGCCACTGTTGGAAGCAGCAACCCGCCACCACGCGTTACCGCACCCAAGTCATCCAAGCCGGGAACCAACCAAGGCAATTTGTTCGGCGAATGAAAGCCTGTCATTGCCAGTTCAGCTTTAACACGGCATTATAGAGCGATGTTAATGTCCAATTCCAATCGCGTCGCACGCGTTCATTATATGGCCAACAGCTTTCGTTTGTTGAGCACGGGTGACCATGTTGTATGCGCTGTCACTGGCGCTGCTATCCCGCTTGACGAGTTGCGATATTGGAGCGTGGCGCGGCAGGAGTCCTATGCCAGCGCCGAAATTTCAACCCGCGCGTCGCTGTCAAAGCGTTAAGCGTAGTGACCTTGTCGAGATTGTTGGCGGTTGCCCTGTGCTTGGGGACGACAACAGCGTGTGCCGCCGGACCGCCGCCGGTTGACGAAGAAAATCGCACGCCCCCGCCCACCGCCGCTGCCGTCGAGGTTGCTGAAACAGCGATGGCGGCAGAACCGGCCCGTGCCGAATTCTGGTTGCGCGACGATCCAGTGCAGGGCGGGATCGCCATCGGTAGCGCGCCGACCGACGCAGTCGCTATCACATTTAACGGCAATATTATTCCGGTGGACCGTGAAGGGTTTTTCCTGATCGGTTTTGACCGCGATGCCGAAAATAGTGCCAGTCTGGTCGCAACGCTCAAAAACGGCAAGACGGTCGAGCGCTATGTTCCGGTAAAGCCCGGTAACTGGCGGATCGAAAATGTCGATGCCAGCCCGACCGGCGGTGCCGGAACCACCGCCGAGTTTCAGTCAAGGCGTGGTCCAGAACTGGCGCGCATCAACGCCGCACGCGCCAGCAAAGCCGATAGCGACGGCTGGCGCCAGGAATTCATCCGCCCAGTCGCGGGACGGATATCCGGACTGTTCGGGGCGCAGCGCATTTATCGCGGCACACCGGGAAGCTACCATAG
>JANONL010000331.1:0-5702 GCA_031420815.1 Sphingomonadales bacterium
CGCTGCATCTTGGTGTCTCGACTTCGCTCGACACGAACGGAGTTATTTGTGTATTTTGGCATAACGCAGCCATCACATCTCAAAGCTTTCGCCCAGATACAGCCGCCGCACATTGGGGTCTGCAACCAGCGCTTCCGGGGAGCCTGCAAACAATACCTGCCCGCCATAAATGATGCAGGCGCGGTCGACGATATCCAATGTTTCGCGGACATTATGGTCGGTGATCAGCACGCCGATACCACGCGTTTTTAGCTCCTTGACCAGATCGCGAATGTCCGAAATCGAGATCGGATCGATGCCGGCGAATGGTTCGTCGAGCAGCATGATCGACGGGTTTGCAGCGAGTGCGCGCGCGATCTCGCACCTCCGCCGTTCACCGCCCGATAATGCCATCGCGGGTGCCGAACGGAGCTTTGTCAGGCCGAATTCGCCGAGCAGTTTTTCCAGCCGTGCATTGCGCGCGTCGGGCTCCGGCTCCGACATTTCAAGCACTGCGCTGATATTCTGTTCGACTGTCATCCCGCGAAAAATCGACGTTTCCTGCGGCAAATACCCCAGTCCCAAGATCGCGCGCCGATACATCGGCAGCCGGGTAATATCCTCGCCATCGAGCATGATCCGCCCGCTATCGGGCTTCACCAGCCCCATGATCGAATAGAAACATGTCGTTTTGCCCGCGCCGTTAGGTCCGAGCAGGCCGACCACTTCACCTTTGGCAACCGACAGCGACACATCGGTCAACACCGCGCGCTTGTCATAGCTTTTGGCAATGGAAACAACACCAAGGCCCGATTGCAAGCCGACATCGGTGCTCGCGTCGGCAACGAGGCGCTGTGCTGTCATGCTGTCCATATCAAAGTTCGCCCACGGGTTTTGCGATTGTTATGCGACCAATAGCTAATGAAAGCTTAGCCGATATGCAATTGGCATGATTTGTGCCTGTCCGAATTTCCGCCGATCTGTGCTCCTGCGGAGGCAGGAGTCCAGTTAGCGCCGTGCACGGCTGCCAACGCCCCTGCCTTGGCAGGAGAACAGCATGATTGAATTCAGTTCTTGCGTTGCGGCACGGTGAAGGTGCCGGTTACGCGGCCGCCCGAGTTGCTGACGCCGGGCTTGCCGCCGCCGCCGTTGATCGTCGAACGGCCCGAATTCAGGTCGATTACCAGCCGTCCGCCGTTAAGCCGGTTCGCACCCTGCACCAGATTGACGCTTCCGATCAGCGTAATCAGGTTGGCATTCAAATCATATATTGCTGAGTTGCTGGTCGCGCGCAGATCGTCTTTAGTAATCGTAACGCCGCCGGTTGCATCCAGCCGTTCGACATCGATGCCGCCGCCGCTGGTATAAGCCGCGGTTACCCGGGACGCTTTCATCGTCAATCCGGCCTGTGTCGCGGTTACCCCGCCCGATAGCACTACCCGGTCAGCGCGGTCCTGAAGCTCAAGCGAACCGGCATCGAAGTTGACCGGCGCATTGCTGTTATGATTGCGGATGGTCTGCGCGGGCGCGGCGGTCGACATCAGCGCCGCACCGGCAAGGACGGCAAGCAAACCTGAAGTGAAAGAACGGGTCATCATTGCTGCCTCACTTAATCGCATTCTGGTCGATACGCAAATGCACGCCGCCGTCGAGGCGGACAACGCGTGTATCGAGATCAGCGCTCAACCGCCTGGCGCTAAAGGTGCCGACCTTTGTGCGGCCATTGACCGGTCCGAAGCTTTGCATCGAACGGTTCTTCAACGACAATTCGACGTTGCTCGCCACCATATTATAGCCCGGCGATTCAACCAACAATGGCCCGGTGACGCGCATGCTTTCTTTCGACAGATCATATATGCCTCGGCCCGCGATGATCGATGCCGGGCCGTCGGTCATCATGATCCGGCCAACCAGATCGGTCATTTGCAATACGGGATCGGCAGAGCTTTTCTGCACTGCACTGCCCGCGCGTAAGGAAAACGGACGCCCCTTGGTGTCCTCGCCGCGATAAAGCGCTTCGGTCAACCGCATCCGTTCACGCGACTGGCCGACCTCGTCCTTGTCGAGTACAAAACTCAACTCTTGCGTGCCGGTAAACGGACTGAAGGCCAATATGGCCACCAGCGCGCCGATAATGCTGGGCAGCACAACGCGCAACGACCGGACGAGCCGGTCATGCCTGCCGCCGGGTGTCGCCCATTGTTGGCGTTGGGTGCGTTCAAGATCAGCGAGTTCAGACATCAGGCCCTATTTTCAAGCGTGGCCGAAGATATCGATTTCGGGCCAACCAGCGAGGTCGAGACCGGCGCGGTGCGGCAGGAAATCGAAACAGGCCTGTGCCAACGCGGTGCGGCCTTCGCGTTCCAGACGGACGACAAAATCGGCGTGGAGCCGATGCAGATATCGCACATCGCTTGCCGCATAATCCTTTTGCGCCTCGGACAATGCTGGCCCGCCCCAGTCGCTCGATTGCTGCTGCTTGGAGATGTCGGTGGCGAGCATCTCCTTTACCAGTTCCTTCAACCCGTGCCGGTCGGTGTACGTGCGCGTTAGCCGCGAAGCGATCTTGGTGCAGAAAACAGGGGTGGCAACGACATGCAGATAATGCGAAATCGCCGCCAAATCGAATCGGGCAAAGTGGAACAGCTTCAGCCGCGCCGGATCGGCCAGTACAGCACGCAGATTAGGTGCCGAAAAGTCACTATCGGGGCCAAAACGAACCAGGTGTTCATCGCCTTTGCCATCGGAAATTTGCAGCAAACACAACCGGTCGCGCGGGGTAACCAACCCCATGGTTTCGGTGTCGACGGCGACCGGCCCGTCGTCAAGTACGCCTTCTGGCAGGTCTTCTTCATGCAGAAAAACGCTCATTTTGTGCGGCCTTCGGGTGGGTTGGGGCGTGATAGCCCAGCCTGTGTGCTGGTCATGTCGGCAAAGATGATATTCATGGGTCGCCTCTCTGCCTCACACTGCGGGGCAAGGCAACAGGAACCGCGCCTTGGGTCGGGCTTGAATGTAACATAAAATGGCTATGCCACTGTGCGTTAATAGGGTATGAACTGGCTTGTGCGATCAAGCAGGACGCGCGAGTGGTTTGGCAGGATAATCGCCCTTTACTGCCGGGCAATGGACGAAACGGGCGATGAGAAGGCAAATACGTAGTTATGAATTTTGATCGCAAGCGGCGCGGTAAGGGCCGCGACAAGAGAGACGGTTTTGGTGACGAAAGTTACGACGGTTACCGAGCACCAGCCCAGAATGATTTCGGCGGCGGACGCCCGAGTGGCGGCGGATACAACAGCGGCGGTGCTGGAGCAGGCGGCGGCGGCTTTAGCGGCGCGCCCCGGCGTGGCCCCGGCGGACCCCCTATGCCAGCCCAGGTAATCGGCTCGGGCAAGGGCGTCGTAAAGTTTTTCAACGCGCAAAAGGGCTTTGGTTTCATCCAGGTCGATGACCGCCCCGATGACGTTTTCGTGCACATCAGCGCGGTCGAACTGGCAGGCCTCAGCGGGCTTGCCGAGGGCCAGCCGCTCGAATTCTCGCTGGTTGATCGTGGTGGCAAGGTTTCGGCGACCGATCTGGTTATTGACGGCGAACCCATAGCCGTACCCGAACGCGCCCCGCGCCCCGAACGCGAAGGTTTTGACCGCGGCGGTGATCGCGGTGGTTTTCAGCCACGCGGTGATCGTGACAGCGGATCTCCACGCGGCGGTCCGTCACGCGAAACCACCGGCGAACGTGCCAATGGTACGGTCAAGTTCTTCAACGATATGAAGGGCTTTGGCTTTATCCAGCGCGACGACGGCGGCGAAGATGTGTTCGTGCATATCTCGGCGCTCGAACGTTCGGGCATGGGTCAGGTTACCCAAGGCGACCGGATTGCATTCGACATCGAAATCGATCGTCGCGGCAAGTTTTCGGCGACCAATCTGGGTGCCGCTGCCGAATAAGCAGTTGGTTCATTAAAAAGGGCGGGCGAGGCGACATGCTTTTCCCGCCCTTTTTGTTTGTCTGGTTCAAACCTTGCCCATAGTCGCCGCCAAAAACCATGCGCGTTGTTCGGCCTGATCGGTCCAGTCGTCGAGCAAACCGTCGGTCGCATTGTCGCCCGCGTCCTCGGCCAGCTCTTTTGTGGATTTCAACGATTTGACCAGCGTTTCATTATCGGCGTGCAAGTCGGCAAGCATTTTTGCGGCATCGACCGATTTTGCGTCGCTGTCCTTCACCGTTTGTTTGGCTGCAATCGACCCGATCGAGGTCAACGTGCGTTGGCCCAGTTTGCGCACACGCTCCGCCACCAGATCGGTAGTGGTGATCAATTCGGTCGCCTGCGCGTCGAACAGCAGATGATATTCATGAAAATGCGGGCCGCTGACATGCCAATGAAAATTCTTGGTTTTCAGGTAAAGTGCGTAATAATCGGCAAGCAGTCCGTTCAACGCATCTGCCAGTGCCTTTTTACTGTTGTCGCCTTCAGCCATCGTCTTGTCTCCTTGGTCGCATGTGATATCCCGACTTAATATCAGCTGCATTAACACGCCAGCCGAGAGTTCCGGCAACATTGATCGAAGGAATCAATCAAGCACGCAGAGTTACCGGCTATCGCAAACCATTGGCATCGAGCGCCAGCATTATCCCCCAAATCAGCAGCAAGGCCCCGCCGGTCCAGCGGATGATGTTGACCGGCACCAGCGCGGCGAGTTTTTCCCGCAAGATAATCGCCGGAACGCAGGCCGCCATGACCCCGGCAAACCCGCCGATCAGGACAAATCCCCATAACTCATGCCGCGCGGCGTTGGCGGCGATGATGAACTGGCTCTTGTCGCCGAATTGCAGGATGAAAAGCCCGAGAAAGGCGGTCCAGAACGCGTTCAACTTCCAACCCAGCAGCGGGTCGACCCGCCGCCGCCACATCAACATGCCCGCGCCTGCAAAGATATAGGCGAGGCCTGCAAAAAGCTTCAGCGGTGCCTCGCTGATCCACTGGTCGATCACCGACCCGCCGACCGCCGACAATATGCAGTTGAGCAACGTCGCCAGCATTAATCCGGCAATCACCGCGTTGTTCTTGTGGAAGCGGATTGCCAGCGCACCGGCCAATAGCTGCGGCCGGTCGCCCATTTCGGCAAGGATTACCGACAGGAAAGTTGTAAGGAAGGCATCCATCGGGTTGGCCCTAACACTATGACGTTAAAATCTGAAACTAGGGTCAGGCTCGCCTGCGGCGAGAGAGGCAAGAGGAACAGAGGCCGAGAGGCGTTACGGTCGACATATAGCGAGCGCCCTCTTTCGCTCTTGCCTCTTTTACAAAATGTGAACGGCGCGGAGCGTCAGACGCTCAATTTGGCAACCGTATCGCCACTGACGCCAACAACGACTGCGTCACCGCCGGGTTCAGTTGCGTGCACCCGATCGCGTCGCCCAAAATTCCCGAAAAGCTGGAGATCACCGAATCGGCCCCGCCGCCGTGGATAACGCGCTGCATCGTTGCCTCGAACACGCTGGCAATCTCTGCAACGGCGGTGAAGTGATGCGCAATCGCGGTTTGGCGGATGCTCTCCAGCCGGACCAGAAACTGCAACGGGTTGGTGTCGAACGAGGTCAGACTTAACGCCTCCAAAAGGTCGCTCAACTCCGCGCGAATCAGCATCTGCCGATCATGATCCATATCCATGGCAAAAGCCCCTATGCCCGTTGTTATGGATTGGTGTGCGCCAACATGG
>JANONL010000332.1:0-6005 GCA_031420815.1 Sphingomonadales bacterium
TAATCGATACTAAATCGACGCCATCTCTCCTGATATCAGCAAGAACTATGGTCATTTTTCGACCGTGATATTTACCGTTTCAAAGAGCAGTTGTTACGACTCTCAATCCAAATCCTATTTTGCAAGTAGAACTCTGCGCCAAGGAGAGAAAAATGAACCCTTGAATATATCTTGCAGCCGCCATCGCCTTTAAAATTGCCGGAACGCGCCTGCTTAAGATCTCGAGAGGAGTCCGCCTCAGAGCAAATGACGCCCTAACTCTCGGCCTTGCGAGCGACAATTTTGAGCCACTGGGCAGGCTTGCTAAAGTATCCGACACCAACGCGCTCATCATAGCTGATCGATGCCCACCTGCCAGCCGACCCGTAATAAGCAGCGGCAGCTTCGCGGGCGAGGTAATTATAATAGCGCCCATGCTCGTCGCGACCTTCCGCCGCATCGGTCTTGTAAGTGGCGAGATGCCATCCGCCGGGTTTAAGCGCTCGCCAGACAAGTGCGAGAATAGCAGCAAGCTCCGCCAATGGCACATGGAGCAACGAGGCATTTGCTATCACGGCGTCAAATTCTTCGACCGCGTCCAGCTCTTCGAAGCGCATCACGCGCACTGAACGACCGAGCCTCGTTTCAGCCTTGGCGGCCATTTCGGCGACGCCGTCAGTCGGCTCGACGTCAAAGCCGAGCGCAATCATGTGGGCAACGTCAACCCCGCCGCCGCAGCCAAGTTCGAGGATCCGGGCATGGGGCGGTATCAATTCCAGGAAGCTGGGGAGTTCTTGAGCGATTTCGTCCGGACGGTGACCAATATACGTGCCGGCCTGGCCTGCATAGAAATCGAGCGTCTGCTGATCGAAAGCGGTCACCGCGTCGGGACCGGCACGTCACCGGAATAATCGTAAAAACCGCGCTTCACTTTACGGCCATACCAGCCTGCTTCGACATACTTCTGGAGCAATGGTGCGGGGCGGAATTTGGGGTCGCCGGTCGAGGTAAACAACACGTTGATGATTTCGAGGCAGGTATCGAGGCCGATAAAGTCAGCCAACGTTAGCGGCCCCATCGGGTGATTGAGGCCTAATTGGCAGGCGGTGTCGATGTCGCGGATGCTGGCGACGCCCTCGCCGAGTGCAAAGCAGGCCTCGTTGATCATCGGCATCAGCACGCGGTTGACGATGAAACCGGGAGCGTCTTGCGCGAACACCATTTGCTTGCCCAAAGCCGAGCCGTAGGTCTCTACGACCTTCATCGTTTCATCCGAAGTCGCCAGCCCGCGAATGACCTCGATCAGGCCCATGATCGGAACGGGATTGAAAAAATGGACGCCGATAAACCGTTTGGGGTCGGGCGACGCCTGCGCCAGCCGGGTGATCGGGATCGAGGAGGTGTTGGATGCCAGCACCGCCTGATGGCCAAGCACTTTGCCGACCGCTTCGAAAATCTTGCGCTTGATGTCTTCGCGTTCGGTGGCGGCTTCGATGATCAGCCCGGCGACGGCCATCGGCGCATAATCGGCCACCGGTTCGATCCGGGACAATAATGTGTCGGCTTCATCCTGACCGATCTTTTCCTTGGCAACCAGTTTTTCAAGCGCTTTGCCGATACCCGCTTTGCCTGCCTCTGCCTTGGCCAGATCCAGATCGGACAGATAAACATGATAGCCTGCGCCCGCGCTCACTTGTGCGATGCCCGCACCCATTTGCCCCGCCCCGATAACGCCGACTGCCCGCATGATAAACTCCGTTAACCTTGAGATGGATTGCCCCTAGCGAAGGGCACACAAAAGCGCTAGTCTTCGCCTTATGTTGAAGCAACTGATCGCGGGTTTTGCCTTGGCATTAGCAGGGACCGGTATAGCGGCAAGCGCCGCTGCCGACGTCGTGCCCGCGAAAGTCGACACTTTCAGAGATTGGGCGGTAGGCTGCGACAACGGCTTGGCTTGTCAGGCCGTGGCATTAATGCCGCAAGCGTCACCCGAAGGTTCGCTAGCGATGGTGCTGAGCCGGGGCGCCGGCGTCAACGGTATTTTTGCTATCGAAATGTCGGGATTTACCTCCAAGTCCGACCGGTACCGGGTTGTGATTGATGGCAAGATAGCCGATACCGGAACCATTCCGGTCGGCAGTGATACGATCAGGGTAACCGGCGCGGATGCCATGAAGCTGGCGCGGGCTATGGCGCGGGGGAGGGTGCTGAGGCTGATTGACGGCGCCGGGACCGATCTCGGGCTGGCATCGCTAACCGGTTCGACAGCCGCATTTCGTTACACCGATGCAGCGCAAGGGCGTGCAGGATCCAGAGGAGCCATCATCGCCACTGGTCCAAAGACACCCGGAGCGAGAAAAGTCGTTTTACCGGTAATAACCGCCAAGAAGATAAGTCCTTCCGGCGTATTGCCCGACGCCGCAGCGTTAGTCACCTTGTCGGAAAACAGCCCGTGTACCGCACAGCGTTTTGGCCCGACGCAAGATACCGCCTATAGTCTTGGGACCGGGGCGAACGGCCCGCAGGCTCTGGTGCTGCTCAATTGCGGCAGCGGTGCGTATAATTTCTCGGTCGGCGCTTATGTCAGCCAACAAGACGCTAATGGCAAATGGAGTTTCGCGCTGGCAAAGTTCGATTATCCGCCCGCTGGTCTGGCCGAAAATACCGGGATACCGCTGTTGGTAAACGCCGAGTGGAATGAGGCAAAGCAACGTCTGGGTGCTTATTCCAAATCACGCGGCATCGGCGATTGCGGTAGATCCGAAGGCTATGTCTGGGACGGTGCAATGTTTCGCCTGACCGACGCTGCTGCAATGGAGCCATGCCGTGGTTCGCTTGACTGGATACCGGTCTGGCGCGCCGAGGTGAAGCTGGTCGACTAAAGCTTGCGCTGTTTGAGCAATATCTCTGCAATCGCGTAAGTGCGCGGATTATCGACATCGACCGCATAGGCCCCATCTGTTGCCATATAGGGTACGACGCGAGTCTTGAGCGCACGCGAAATCGCCCGGAACGCGGTGTCCAGTTTCCACCAGCCCAGCCGGAAGCGGATCAGGTTGACGATACCGAACGCCCTGGCAATGCGGCCCTTGGTTTTGATAAACTGCCCACCCTGCCGGAATGCCTCGGCCGCCCGCAGCGCCTGTGGATTACGCAACCAGAACAGGTTGCAGTTGGAAATCGCGGCATCGGAAAATTCGTAAAACCGGCGCTGCCCCTCCGGATGTGCGGCCTGGATCGCCTCACGCGTGGACAGCACGATAACCGCATCGCCTTCACCCGCCACCGCTTGCGCATGGACATCGCGCAGCAGTTCGGGCGTGACGAGGACATTGTCGGCGGTGGTAATCACCAATGGCCATGCCGCATCGCCAGCCTGCGCGGCCGTATATTCGACGCTTTCGACAATTCCCGCCTGTGCCTGACAAATCATTAAACGGCCCGAAGCCTGTAATGCAACGACGCCGGGCAGATCGGCGATAACCGCCGGGTCATGGATCGAAATCAAGACTTTAGTATCGGGAAATGCCGGAATTCCTGCCTCCAGCACCCATTGCAGCAGCGCCTTGCCACAAATCGGCACACGGCATTTGTGGCTGACGCCCGCTTCGGCGGCCATCGGGTCAAGCGTGCCGTCGCGCTTACCCGCGAGGATCAACAATGTCGGGGAAGATGTCATCGCACTAATTATAAGCATAGCTTCGGCAACGGACAAGCTTAGGGTGTGGTATTTCAGCGCAAACTCGCCTAGGCGCAGCGCCAATGCTCACATTTATTAGCAGGATATCCTGATTTCTATGCCCGCCCCGTTACGCATCGCATTGGCCGGTCTTGGCACCGTAGGCACCGGTGTCATCCGGCTGGTCGAAGAAAACGCCGCGTTGATCGCGCGCCGCGCAGGTCGTGCTATTCAGATTGTCGCCGTCACCGCGCGTGATCGCGCCAAGGATCGCGGCGTCGATCTGTCGCATTACAGCTGGGTCGATGACATGGGCGAGCTGGCCACCGCAGACGACATCGACGTTGTCGTCGAGCTGGTCGGCGGTTCCGATGGTCCGGCGCTAACGCTGGCACGCGAAACCTTGGGCGCAGGCCGCGCCCTGGTCACCGCGAACAAGGCGATGATTGCACATCACGGCGCGGAACTGGCTGAGCTCGCAGAAGCTGAAAATGCTGCGTTGAAATTCGAGGCGGCGGTCGCGGGCGGCATTCCGGTCATCCAGGGCCTGCGCGACGGCGCGGCGGCGAACCGTATCGACCGTGTTTACGGTATCCTCAACGGCACCTGCAATTTCATTCTCTCGACGATGGAACGCGAAGGCCTCGATTTCGCCGATGTGCTCGCGGATGCGCAGGCCAAGGGTTTTGCCGAAGCCGACCCGAGCTTTGACATCGACGGCATCGACGCTGCGCATAAGCTTTCGATCCTGGCAGCGCTCAGTTTTGGTTCCGCAATCGACTTTGGCGGCGTCGAAGCGCGCGGCATCCGCAAAGTTCTTGCCGCCGATATCGCGCAAGCCAAGGTGCTGGGCTACCGCATTCGCCTGATCGGCCTCGCCGAAATCGACGGCGAAAATGGCGCATCGCAAATCTTCCAGCGGGTGCAGCCATGCCTCGTCCCGCTCGACCATCCGCTGGCGCATGTCATCGGCGCAACCAATGCGGTGGTGGCAGAGGGCAATTTCTGCGGTCGCCTTCTGTTTCAGGGTGCGGGTGCCGGGGACAAGCCAACCGCATCCGCCGTTGTTGCCGATCTTGTGGACATTGCGCGCAAGGAAACCGGCCCGGCATTCTCGATGCCTTGTGCCGAGCTGGAAAAACTGCCGCGCGCCGCCTCCGCGCACCGGATCGGCAAAACCTATTTACGGATGATCGTTGCCGACCGCGTCGGTGTGCTCGCCGAGATTACCGCCGCGATGCGCGATGCCGGCCTGTCGATCGAAAGCCTGATCCAGAAAGAAACCAACGACGACGGTTCCGCTTTGATCGCCATGGTGACGCATGAGGGACCGGAGCAGGCGATTACCGACACCATCGCCGCACTTTCCGGTTCGGACAGCCTGATCGGCGAACCGATGGTGATGCACATATTGGGTGATTAGGTTTCGCCAAATTACTGTCTTGCGTTCCCCGGCGCATGCCGGGGCCCAGCCCTGTCAAAAATTCCCGTTACGGTCTGGACCCCAGCCTGCGCTGGGGAACACAAATCGTGAAGCTTGCTCTATTCGGGCGTACTGCCCTCTGGCACAACCATATCTGGTTCGGGCAAGCCCTTCATCAGCTCGTGATAATCGAAAGCGACTGGTGGAACATAGCCGAAACCGATGGTCACGCCTTTCATGTAAATTTTGCACATGCTATCGCCGTGCACGCAGGCAGCTGCGCGGCGGGTGGAAATCGCTTCCCCGCGCCGCAGCCGGTTCTCGTCTGCCTCGCCCCTTTCGGTAAAAACGCGCTGACTTTTATTGTCCGGGTTTTCGCCGCAAACCACGATCTCGTCGCTTTGCGGATATTTCACGCAGCCTTCTTCGTCGATCGCAACAAGACGCCGCGCCTTTTCGATCTGTACCGCAACTTCGCCGTCGCCCCCCTGCTGCGCCAAAGCAGCAGACGCCGAAAGTGCAAAGGCAGCAACAAGCAATCTCGACATTCGGTCACGCCTTCCCTATCGAAGCCTAACCTCCGACCACCTGTGCCCCAAAAGTGCCGGTGCCCTTCCCGAGACACCAGATATTTCAGATAGCTAGGAAAATGTGATGACGCTGCCAAGCCAAATTCTTGACCGGGTGCTGGTGCTCGAAATGGTCCGCGTTACCGAAGCGGCCGCAATCGCCGCTGCCAAACTGATCGGACGCGGCGACGAAAAAGCCGCAGACCATGCCGCCGTCGAAGCGATGCGCGCGGCGCTCAACGAACTCTATATGGACGGCACCGTTGTCATCGGCGAAGGCGAACGCGACGAAGCACCGATGCTGTTTATCGGCGAAAAGGTCGGCGCGGCAATCGGCACAGGCCCAAAGATCGAC
>JANONL010000333.1:0-4116 GCA_031420815.1 Sphingomonadales bacterium
GTTTAGCGCCTCCAGCAAATTATCGATCACGGCCGTAGAAAGAAAAGGCCGCGCAGCATCGTGGATCAGCACCCGCTTTGCCCCGCCACCTGAAACAATTGCCGACAACCCGCGCTGAACGCTCTCGCGCCGTGTGATGCCCCCGGTGACCAAGTGCGGCGCGGGCAGGCCGTTAAGGCTTTCAAGCGCCAAGCTGTCCTGACCCTCGCCAATGACAACATATACGGCTGATATGTCGGGATGCGCCGAAAGCGCCGCATAGCTATGCCGCAACACCGGCTGCCCGCGAACATGCCGATATTGCTTCGGCAATTCCCCGCCAACGCGGCTACCGGAGCCGGCGGCAACGATTAATGCGACGATGCGATCAGTAGAATCCATCGCCGCGCTTTAGCTAGTGCGCTCTTGCCCGCCAAGCCGAAAGCGAGTACCCGCCTGCCTAAATTTTAGGCAAATATATATAATGCATCTCAAACCTATCCAGATCGGTCCGATTCAGATCGCGTGCCCGGTGATATTGGCACCGATGACCGGTGTGACCGATATGCCGTTTCGCCGAATTGTCCGCCGTTTTGGATCGGGGCTCAATGTCACCGAAATGATCGCCAGCCAGGCGATGATTCGCGAAACGCGCCAGTCACTGCAGAAATGCGCCTGGGACGCGATCGAGGAACCGGTGTCGATGCAGCTTGCCGGTTGCACGCCCGTTGAAATGGGCGAAGCGGCAAAACTCAACGAAGAGCGCGGCGCCGCGATCATCGACATCAACATGGGATGTCCGGTCAAGAAAGTGGTCAATGGCGATGCCGGTTCAGCGTTGATGCGTGACCTGCCATTGGCAGCCAAGCTTATAGAATCGACCGTGAACGCGGTTTCAGTACCGGTCACAGTAAAAATGCGCATGGGGTGGGATCTTGGCAGTTTGAATGCCCCCGAACTCGCGCATATTGCCGAAGATCTGGGTGCGAAGATGATTACCGTGCATGGTCGTACCCGCAACCAGATGTATAAAGGCTCCGCTGATTGGGCGTTTATCCGCAAGGTCAAGGATGCGGTTTCGATCCCGGTCATCGTCAACGGCGATATCTGCACCATCGATGATGCGATGATTGCGCTCGAACAAAGCGGTGCCGACGGCGTGATGGTGGGGCGCGGTGCCTATGGCAAGCCTTGGTTGCTCGGCCAGATGATGTACTGGTTCCGTACCGGCGCCACCATCGCAGACCCGTCGCTCGATGCCCAATATCATCTTATCGTTGAACATTATCGCGCGATGCTCGATCTTTACGGCCCGCAAGTAGGCGTCAACGTTGCCCGAAAGCATATCGGATGGTATACAAAGGGTCTGAACGGTTCAGCCGAATTCCGCAACCATGTGAACCGGATAGACGACGCAGCTATTGTTTTGGATGAACTGGAGCGTTTCTATAAGCCGCAGATGGACCGGGCGGCAGCGTGACGACGGTGCTGCAGCGCCCGGACAGCAGCCAATTGCTGGCAAGTATCCCGGTACCTGTGCTGCTGATCGGGCCTGATAATTTCATCGCCTTTGCCAATGACGCCAGTGAAGCCTTTTTCGGAAGGAGCCGACGCAAGCTTGAAGGCCAAACAGTGGTCTCGGTACTCGCGTTTGACAGCGGCCGCATGAACGCCGCTCTAACATCCGGCGAAAACGACATTTCTGCGCAGGACATGGAACTGCAAACTCCGCACGGTAGCATCACCGTAGATATCAATATCTCTGTTCTGCCCGGCGATCCCGAATGGCGGATTGCTCTTATTTCGCCGCGACACGGCGGTCGGGAGCATATTAGCGAGCAGAAGGACAGCGGACAGCAGCAGGCGATGGGTGCTCCTGCAATCCTGGGGCACGAGATCAAAAATCCACTTGCCGGTATCAAAGGTGCGGCGCAATTGCTGGCCCGCCGCGTCGATGCAAAAGACCAACCGCTGACCGAGTTGATCGTCAACGAAGTTGACCGAATCGCGCGGCTTTTGGACCAGATGCAAAAGCTGGGGCGTTCGGAACCCGCAGAGCTCGTTTCGGCCAACGTGCATGTCTTCATCGAACGTGCCATCCGCTCAATCCGGGCCGCCAACCGCGCCATGCCCGAACTATCGATCAACTACGACCCGTCCCTGCCGGAAGTCATGATCGATGCAGATGGAATGGTCCAGATACTGATTAACCTGATGCAGAACGCTGTCGATGCGCTCGATGGACGGCTCGACGGCGTGATTGGCATTTCGACCCGGTTTGTGATGAGCGGTGCGTTACGCGAAGCCGATATGGACCGCCGGTCTATCAAGCTACCTGTGGAAATTGCGATTTCCGACAATGGGCCTGGCGTCCCTGCGCATATCGGGGAAGAACTTTTCTCTCCGTTCGTGACCACCAAACGCGATGGGCGGGGGCTTGGCTTGGCTATCGTCCGCAAGCTGGTGTCACAGATGAACAGCCGCATCGTGTTCGAACGCGATGAGGCAAAGGCGCAAACACAATTTCGCTTGTTTCTTCCGGTCGCGGGTAAGGTAAAACCGGCATGAGCAATCCCAAAGTCCTGATCGTCGAAGACGACAACAGCATCGGCGTTGTGGTGAGCGCGGCGCTGGCAGCCGAAAATATCGACACCCAGATTTGCGATACGGTCGGTGGACGCGATGCCGCGCTTGCCAATGGCAGTTTCGACCTGATGCTCACCGATGTCGTCCTGAAAGACAGTGATGGCATGGAAACGCTAAAAGTGGCGATGGCTAGCGCGCCTGACATGCCTGTGATCATCATGTCGGCGCAAAATACGCTGGAAACTGCGGTCCGCGCCAGCGAGATTGAGGCATTTGAATATTTTCCAAAGCCCTTCGACCTCAACGATCTGGTACTAGCGGTGAAGCAGGGCATCGACCGGCAGCGTTCGGTGCCTGCGACGGTCGGACAGGATTTCGCCGAAGCGAATTTGCCGATGATCGGGCGCAGTGCAGCGATGCAGGACGTTTACCGGATGGTCGCCCGGTTGCTGCGCAACGACCTTTCGGTGTTGATCTCCGGTGAATCAGGTACGGGCAAGGAACTGGTCGCTGAGGCTATCCACAGCCTTGGTCACCGCAAAACCGGGCCATTTGTGGCGGTCAATATGGCTGCGATCCCTGCCGAACTGATCGAGGCGGAGCTTTTCGGCCATGAAAAGGGCTCGTTCACCGGCGCGGTCGGCCAATCGATTGGCCGGTTTGAACAGGCGCAGGGCGGGACTTTGTTCCTCGATGAAATCGGTGACATGCCAAAACACGCGCAAACACGGCTGTTGCGGGCACTGCAAAGCGGCGTCATCAGCAGGATCGGCGGAAAGGCCAGCATTCGCCTAGATGTACGGATATTGGCTGCCACCAACCAGAATCTCGAAGACCTGATTTCCAAGGGTAAGTTCCGCGAAGACCTGTTCTATCGTCTGAACGTCGTGCCTATCAACATGCCGCCGTTGCGCGACAGGACCGAGGATATCGGCCTGCTCGCCCAGCATTTCCTCACATTGGCGGCCAAAGAAGGGCTGCCATCCCGGCAGATCGACGATGCCGCGGTGGGTTTGCTGACCACGATGGCATGGCGCGGCAACATCCGTGAGCTGAAGAACCTGATATATCGGCTTGCGCTGGTTTGCCGTGAGGATGTAATTACCGAGGCAACCGTGGCGCAATTTATCGAACGCTCGGCTGAAGGCGACGCACCCGTTCAAAATGCAAGCTTCGAAGCCGCCGTTACACAATTTTTACGCAGTCACCGGATGGGTGGCAATTCGCGGGAAAAATTATATCCCCGCGCGCTGGCGGAATTTGAGATTCCGCTGCTGCAACATGTGATGCGGCAGGCAAAGGGCAATCAGTTGAAAGCCGCATCATTGCTCGGCATTAACCGCAACACCTTGCGCAAAAAACTGACAGAATATGGCATCGGCCCATCGGGCACAGGATGAGGCGAAGCCAATCCAAGCCGATGTGATTTTTTCGCAACAACTTTGTGCTTTTCAGGTAACGTCGCGCCTGCAATAGTGGCATTATGGCAACAATCGAAATGCGCGACGAGGGAATTGGCGGTTCGTGGTTCCGGCGTCTTTTACCGACGTT
>JANONL010000334.1:0-7151 GCA_031420815.1 Sphingomonadales bacterium
CAGATGTGGTTGGTCGAAAAGGGTTGGACGATTGCTGGGCTGACCACCAGCCCGATCACCGGACCGCAGGGCAATGTCGAGTTTCTGGTTTGGGCGAAACACAACGCTTGACCGGACGCGTAGAGCCCGGCGCAATAGGAATAAAAACCGGGGAGTCGCATAATGAAAATCCGCCAATTTGCCCTTTTGATGGGCAGCGCCGCTGTGCTCGCTTGCGCCAGCGCACCGGCGCTTGCCGCCAAGCCAAAGGCCAAAGCAGCCGCGCTTGTAACCACGCAACTGCCGCGCAATGTCGTGCCGACGCATTATCGCATCCGGGCGACGCCGAACGCGGATGCGTTGAGCTTTTCCGGGTCGACCGATATCGAAATAACCGTCAAGAGTGCGACCAATAGCATCACGCTCAACGCCGCCGATCTGGCGTTTTCGGCGGCGACGGTTACGGCTGACAGTGCGAAAATTCCCGCAGCTAAAATTGAGGTAAATGCGGCCGCGCAAACCGCGACATTCCGCTTCGCAAAAAAGCTGACGCCGGGCAAATACACGCTCAGCACCGACTACACCGGCAAGATTTACCAACAGGCAAACGGCCTGTTCGCGCTCGATTACAAAGACCCGACCGGAGCCGAAAAGCGCGCCTTGTTCACGCAGTTCGAAGCCCCCGACGCGCGGCGTTTCGTACCCAGCTGGGATGAACCCAATTACAAGGCGACATTCGACCTTACAGTGACGGTTCCCGAAGGCCAGATGCCGGTTAGCAACATGCCGGTCGCCTTCAGCAAGGTCGCAGGGGCAGGCCTCAAAGAAGTCACATTCCAGCGCAGCCCCAAAATGTCGACGTATTTGTTGTTCTTCGGGCTTGGCGAATTCGACCGCATTTCGACGGAGGTCGGTCCGACCGACGTCGGCATAATCGTCGGCAAGGGCAACGGTCCCAAAGGGCAATATGCGCTCGACGCGTCGGCCCAGATCGTTGCTTATTACAACGATTATTTCGGAACGCCCTACCCGCTGCCCAAGCTCGACAATGTCGCGGGGCCGGGTCAAAGCCAGTTTTTCGGCGCGATGGAAAATTGGGGTGCGATATTCACCTTCGAACGCGTGCTACTGGTCGACCCTAAAATCACCAGCGCCCGCGCCAAGCAGGGGATTTTTTCGACTGACGCGCATGAAATTGCGCACCAATGGTTCGGCAATCTGGTGACCATGCAGTGGTGGGACGATCTGTGGCTGAACGAAGGCTTTGCGAGCTGGATGGAGAGCAAAACAACCGCCCATTTCAACCCGGCATGGCAATCCGAAATTGACCGTGTCTATGGCCGCGAAGGGGCAATGGGCCTCGACGGTTATGCCACCACGCATCCGGTGATCCAGAAAATCACGACCGTCGAACAAACCAGCCAAGCCTTTGACACGATCACATACGCAAAGGGTGAGGCGGTGATTACGATGCTGGAGGGCTTTGCCGGTGCTGATGTGTGGCGCGACGGTTTGCGCAGTTACATGACCAAGCACGCTTACGCCAACACCAACACCGACGACCTGTGGAATGCGGTTGAGGGTGCCGGGGCCAAGGGCCTGGTCAAAATCGCGCATGATTTCACCAAGCAGCCGGGCGTCCCGCTGATCAAGGTCGATAGTGCAGTATGCACCGGCGGTAATACGCTCGTCGGTCTGACACAGAGCGAATTTTCGCGCGACCGCAAGGCCGAGACCGCCGCCAACCCGCAACGCTGGAACGTGCCGGTGATCGCGCAAACCATCGGTGGCAGCCGGGTCAATACAATCATCAGCGGTGGTAAAGGCAATATCACCGTGCCGGGCTGCGGTACGTTGCTCGTCAACGCCGGGCAAAGCGGATATTACCGCGTCGCCTACCAGTCCGAAATGATCGACGCATTGCGCAAGGATTTTGCCAGCTTGCCCGCAATCGATCAGGTCGGCTTGCTTGGCGACAGCGAAAGCCTGGCATATGCCGATTATCAATCGATGGCAGCACCTTTGTCGCTGCTCGACGCCGTCCCTGCCGGTGCCAGCCAGCGCGTGATCGAAGACGTCGTTGGCAGCTTTGCCGGCTATTACGAGCTGTTCAAAGCCGACCCGAAACGTCAGGCGCAATTGTCGAAGATAACCACCGCACGGTTCGGCGCTGTTCTCGACAATTTGGGCATGTTGCAAAAGGGCGATGAGCCGCTGATCCAGTCCAATTTGCGCAGCAGCCTGATTGCGTCACTGGGCAGCATGGGCGACGCTGCGGTGGTGGCAGAGGCGAAACGGCTTTTTGACGCGCTCGACAAAAATCCGGCCGCTCTGGATGGCCCGCTGCGCACAACATGGCTGGCCATTATCGCCAGCAGCGCCGACAAGCCGACATGGGACAAGATCCGCAAGCTGGGCCAAACCGCCGAAAGCCAACGGGTAAAGTCGACGATGTACGGCTTGCTCGGTCGCACCAGGGACAAGGCACTGGCGCAGGATGCGCTCAACCTGGCGCTCACCGACGAGCCGGATGCGACCACCAGCGCCGGGATCATCAGCGCGGTCGCGGGCGAACATCCTGATCTCGCCGTCGATTTTGCGCTAGCCAACCTCGCCAAGGTCTCGGCGTTGGTCGATGTCGCTTCCCGTTCTGAATATGTTGCGCAACTGGCAAATGGTTCCGAAGACCCGGCGATGCCTGCTAAACTCGACGCCTATGCCAAAAAGCATCTGACACCGGATTCGCGCAAGCCCGTCGATACCGCCATCACCGTTATCAATAACCGGATCAAGACAAGGCCGCGGATCAAGACAGAGATCGGCGCATGGCTCGACGGCAAAGATGCGAAATAGAGGTTAATCCTTATACATGCCATTGATCCGCGGCTGATACCGGTCGCGGATCACATGACGCCGGATTTTCATCGACGGCGTCATTTCTTCGTTCTCGATCGAGAAAGGCTCATCGGCAAATTCGAACTTCCGCACTCTCTCGGTTACCGACAAATCGGCATTCACGCGGTCGACCGCCGCGCGCACTGCGGCGCGAAATTCGGGGTTATCCTGCAACGCAGTAAAATCGTATTTCATGCCCTGCATCCGCGCCCATTCGAGCGCCCATTCCGGGTCGGGAACGATCAGGCCAACGACGTAAGGCCGTTTGTCACCCGACACCATCGCCTGCAGGATTTCGGGTTGCAGCGTCAGCATCCCTTCGACCTTTTGCGGCGCGATATTATCGCCCTTGTCGTTGACAATCAGGTCTTTCTTGCGGTCGGTAATCGCGATCCGGCCCTTATCGTCGATATGACCGATGTCACCGGTGTGCAGCCAGCCGTCCTTGATGACGCGCGCAGTTTCGGCCTTGTTGCGCCAATAGCCCTTCATCACCAATGGCCCGCGTACCAATATTTCGCCATCCTCGGCAATGTGCACTTCGGTGTTTTTGAGCGGCGGGCCGACCGTGTCCATCTTCAACCCGGCGCTTGGCCGGTTGCAGCTAACGACCGGGCCGCTTTCGGTCTGCCCATATCCCTGCAACAGCGTAATCCCGAGCGATTGAAAGAAAATGCCGATATCCGGGTTCAACGGTGCGCCGCCCGACACCATCGCCTTCATCCGCCCACCGAACCGGGCCTGAATTTTAGGCTTGATCGTGCGCGACAACAAAAACCGCATCGGTGCATCGCGCAGCCGTTTACGGCCACCATAATCGCGCTCGCCTATCGTCAACGCCTTGTCGAGCAGATAGTTGGGCACTTTGCCCTGCTTCTCGACCGCCTTGATCATCCGCGCCCGGAGCACTTCGAACAAGCGCGGCACCACGACCATGATCGTTGGCCGCGTTTCTTCGATATTGGAGGCCAGCTTTTCGAGGCCTTCGGCATAATATATCTGCGCCCCGACACCGATTGGCAGAAACTGCCCACCGCTATGTTCATAAGCGTGCGAAAGCGGAAGGAAAGAAAGAAACACCTCTTCCTCATCGAGTCCGAAATCGTCGCGTAGCACGGCTGCTGACCCATCAACGTTATGCAGTATGGCACCGTGATGCTGCATCACCCCGCGCGGTGCGCCGCCGGTGCCGCTGGTATAGATCAGGCAGGCGAGGTCGTCGCGGGTCACGGTTGCCATCGCGGATTCGGTCGCGCGGACATCGGCGTCTGTGCCTTGCGCCATATCAGCCCAGTGATGCACCGATAACTGGCCCTGCTGCGTTGTCGGCAGCGGCTCCATAGCGATTATGAATTCGGCTTCGGACGAACGGACGGCGGCTGGCATAACCGTTTTGGCCAGTTTTGCGGTCGAAACGATAATCGCACGAGCCGCGCTATTGTTCATGATATGCTGATGGTCGCGCTGGGTGTTTGTCGTATAAGTCGGCACGGTGACGCAACCGGCGGCCATGATCCCCAGATCGGCAATGCACCACTCAGGGCGGTTTTCGGACACCAGCATCACCCGGTCGCCTTGTTCAAGGCCCATTTTCCTGAGTGCTTATGCAAATCCGGCCACACGACGTGCGGTTTCCGCCCAGCTGATCGAATGCCACGCCCCACCCGATTTCGCCCACAAAAAAGGAGCGTCCCCACGCTGCTTTGCGCGGGTCAGAAACATCGTTACCAGATTGGGGAAACTGTCAAAATCGTCAAATTGCTGCGCAGCCACAACGCTCTCCTCATGGGGTGCCCGACGGTCCGTTATCCGGACTTCATCATATTTCTACGCTAGCGCCCGCAGACACGACGCGCAATCCGGGTTTCGACTCTATTCCACAGTCTCGGTCGGCGCGTTAACGCTGCGCGCGGGCGCTGTTACGGTCACTTTACCCTTACTGTCGATTACAGCCCAAGTGCCCTCACTGCGTGGATCGGATGCACCGGCCCAGCCATTAGCCGTCAGTTGCGCACCATTGACCTTTGAACCGAGATCAACAGCCTTCGCCTTCTGACCGTATTTTTCAAGTTCCCCGATCTTGGCGGCAAGCGGTGTATTTTCCTCAATCTCCAGCCCGCCGCCGCTGAAATAGATATTGGGCAGCGCAATAGCCTGATCGAGCGTAAGGCCGAAATCAATCACCCCGACCAGCGTCTTGGTGACGTGCATGATGATCCTTTTGCCGCCCGCCGACCCAAGCGTGAGCACCGCGCGGCCGTCACGGTCGAAAACCATTGTCGGTGACATCGACGATAATGGCCGTTTGCCGCCCATCACACGGTTGGCCACTGGCGCGCCGTTTTTCTCTGGCGCAAAGGTAAAATCGGTGAGCTCGTTATTAAGGAAGAACCCGCCCGCAATGAGCTGGCTGCCGAAGATACCCTCGATGGTCGAGGTCATGTTGGCGACGTTGCCCTTTGCATCGACTGCAGTGAAATGCGTGGTTCCGGCAACTTCGCTGGAAATCGCTGCGGTGCGGTCTGCTGCACCCGGCGGTTTGCCTGCCGGATAATCGTCACGCGCCTTGTCGGGATTTATCAATGCGGAACGCTCAGCAAGATAGGCGGGGTCGAGCAGCCCGGCAACCGGCACATCGACGAAATCGCTGTCGCCAAGATATTTTTCGCGGTCAGAATAGGCCAGTTGCATTGCCTGACCCAGCAGATACCAGCTCTTGGCGTCGTCCTTGCCCATCTTGCCCATGTCGAAACGCTGCAACGTGCCCAGAATTTGCAGAACGGTGGTTGCGCCTGATGATGGCGGAGCCATGCCGCACACCACATAGACACGGTAAGGCGCGCATACCGCTGCCTGCTCTTTTGCACGGTACTGCGCGAGGTCAGACAGGGCCATGTCGCTGGGGTTCATTGGGGCTTTGGTTACCGCATCGACAATCTGCGTTGCTATTTTGCCTTTGTAAAACGCGTCCGGGCCTTTTTTCGCCAGCAGCTTCAGTGTTGCAGCCAGTTTCGGGTTGCGAAAGGTCGTACCCGCTTTCACCGGCTTGCCATTGACCCAATATATGTTCTGCGCCTCGTCAAATTTGGACCAGAGCGGGGCAATTGTTTCAAGCCGCGATGCGAGCGTCGTGTTAACCTCAAAGCCTTTGTCGGCGAGACGAATTGCGGGCTTGAAGATGGTTCCCCAGGGCAATTTCCCCCATTTCTTGTGCGCCTCCGCCATCAAGGCAATGTTACCGGGAACGCCAACCGATTTGCCGCCCTGCAATGCCTGCAGGAAACCCATCGGCTTGCCGTCGGCAGTGAGAAAGCGGTCGGGCGTCGCAGCAGCAGGTGCCTTTTCGCGGCCGTTGATTGTGCTCAATATGCCAGCTGCATTGTCCTGATAAAGCAGAAAGCCGCCACCACCGATGCCGCTTGATTGCGGCTCGACCACGGTCAATGCCAGCATCATCGCCATCGCTGCATCTGCGGCTGAGCCGCCTTTGCGCAACATCTCCATCCCCGCCTCGGTAACACGCGGATCGGCGGACGAGGTGACGCCGACATTTTCGGCGAGCAACGGTGCGGGAATGACGAGCGCAAATGCGAAGAGAAGCTTTTTCATATTGAACTGCTTAGCCGCGAAAAAACCGCGAAGCAAAGCCTTGCTTATGCATCGACACCCACGGCGTCGGCGATACTCGCAAATCCGTCGCGTTTGAGCAGGCGGACAAGCCCGCGATTTATTGCTTTGGCGAGACCCGGGCCTTCATACACCAGCGCGCTATATATCTGGACCAGCGACGCGCCCGCGCGAATCCGGGCATAGGCATCGTCTGCCGACGCTATACCGCCGACGCCGATCAGGGGGATTTTTCCGCCACTGCTGGCACGGAAATCGCGCAGCCGCTGTTGCGCCAAATCACGTAAGGGCGCTCCCGATAAACCGCCGCTTTCGCCTGCATATCGCGATTTTAGCGGCGGGCGACTGATTGTGGTGTTGGACACAATCAGGGCCGCAATTCCCCGCTCCATCGCAACTTGAACGATATCGTCAATATCTGCCGGTTTCAGGTCCGGCGCGACTTTCAGGAATATTGGTGTCGCATCGACCCGCGCCGCCATCACCGCTGCCAACAGATCGTCCAGCGCCGCCTTGTCCTGTAACGCGCGCAGCCCGGGCGTGTTGGGCGAACTGACGTTGATCGTCAGATAATCAGCAAAAGATGCCATCGCCTTTACGCCCACGACATAATCGCCAACCCGGTCGGCGCTATCCTTATTGGCGCCCAC
>JANONL010000335.1:0-2680 GCA_031420815.1 Sphingomonadales bacterium
ATGGCCGAGCGGATAGACCACCGCGATGTAATCATGCACGCGCAGCCAGTTAAGGCCATTTTTACGGCAGAACAGATATATCGCGAGCATGACGCCCAACACGCCACCGTGAAACGACATGCCGCCCTCCCAGACCTTCAATATGTCGATGGGATTTAGCAGCGTTTGGGGGCTGTAGAACAAAATGTAGCCGATCCGGCCACCCAATATAATGCCAAGTGTCGCAAACAGAATGAGGTCGTCGACCTGATCCTTCGCCAATGGCGAGCCGGAACGGGCAACCATCTTGGCAATTTGCCACCAGCCGAGCAATATCCCGACGAGATAAGCCAGACTATACCAGCGTATTTGAAAAAAGCCAAGGTCGAGCGCAACCGGCGAAAGACCGAGATCCTCAAACCGAATTGCCGACGCAGCAGAAGCGAGTGTTGCGAGAATCAAACGCTAGCCCCTTTGCTTTATTGGGGACAGCGCGCGGCCGCCCCCATAAAGTTACTTCTTGGCCGGAGCCTTCTTGGCAGGAGCTTTTTTCGCTTCCGGCTTGGCTTTTGGTTCTGCGGCGGCGGCTTCCTTTTTTGGAGCTGCTTTCTTAGCGGCAGGCTTGGCTTCCTTTGCAGGAGCTTGCTCTTTCGCTGCATTTGCAGGAGCCTCTTCCTTAGCCGCTGCCTTTTTCGCAGGTGCTTTCTTCTTGGTCGCTGGCTTTGCCTCTGGCTCGGCTTCGATTGCCGCCTCCAGCTCCGCCTTGGTCACGGTCTTTTCAGTGACGGTCGCTTTGTCAAACAGGAAGTCGACAACCTTATCCTCGAACATCGGCGCGCGGAGTTGTGCCGCTGCCATTGGCGTTTCCTGAAGATATTGCACGAACCTCTGCCGTTCTTCGGGGCGATATTGCTGGGCAGCCTGCTGAACCAGCATGTTCATTTCCTGTTGGTTGACTTCAACGCTATTGGCTTGACCGATTTCGGAGAGCAACAGGCCCAAACGCACGCGGCGTACCGCGATATCGTGATAGTCGCTGCGTTCAGCTTCCATTTCCTTCTTCGCGGCTTCCGGGTCTTCCTCGCGGGCAGCTTCCTGCTCCAGCTGAGCCCAGATTTGTTCGAATTCGGCTTCAACCATTGACGGCGGCACTTCGAAATCATGATCGGCGGCCAGTTGATCGAGCAACTGTCGCTTCATGTAAGTGCGGGTCAGGCCGTTATGTTCTTGTTCGACCTGAACCTTCATAATCTCGCGCAGCTTGTCGATACCGTCCAGACCGAAGCCTTTGGCAAGGTTATCGTCGGCTTTTGCTTCGACCGGCTTACGGACTTCGCCGACAACGATGTCGAAAGTCGCCGCCTTGCCCTTCAAGGTTTCCACATTGTAATCGGCTGGAAAAGTAACGTTGATTATCTTTTCGTCGTTGGCTTTCAACCCAATAAGCTGGTCTTCAAAACCGGGGATCAACTGACCCGAGCCGATTTCGACCGACATGCTTTCGCCTTTTCCGCCTTCAAACGGTACGCCGTCAACCTTGCCTTCGAAATCGATGACAGCAACGTCACCGGCTGAGGCTTTGTATGATTTTGCGGCGGCTTCAAAACTCTTCTGACCGGCTGCCAATTTCATAATCGCTTCGTCCACCGCAGCATCGCTGACGTCTACGGTGAGGCGCTCAAGCGTGATGCCATCAATGGTCGGCGCAGCGATCTGCGGCAGCACTTCAAAATGGAAATCGACAACAGCATCCATACCAGGTGCGTAATCGTCGCCCAAATGCACATGCGGCTGAGTTGCCGGGCGAAGTTTATTGTCAGCAATCGCCTTTTGCACGCCATCTTGAATCGAGGTGTTCAGCGCGTCTTGCAACAGCGAGTCGCGGTGCATCTTCTTGACCAGATTGGCAGGAACCTTGCCGGGGCGGAAACCGGGCATGCGCACTTGCGGCGCGATCTTCTTCACCTCGGCATCGATCTTTGACTCGACGTCTTTGGCGGTGATCGTCATGCGATATGCGCGTTTCAGGCCTTCATTCTGTGTCTCGACGGTTTGCATGTTATCTTCTCTAATCCGGGCGGACCAAACGGCCGCTGTTAGCTAATAAAAATGGTTTTCGGGTTCGACGGCGGCTTCACTTTCGTGGTGCGGGCGAAGGGACTCGAACCCCCACATCTTGCGATGCCAGAACCTAAATCTGGTGCGTCTACCAATTCCGCCACGCCCGCTTGCGAAGAACCGCCGTTTCACAAACGACGCGTGCCTCTAACGGGAAAGCCGCACTAGGGCAAGGGGGAAGCGGCTGATAGTGTGCGTGCTAAATCAGCCCAATACCTTCTTCAGCAAATCATTGATGACCTGCGGGTTGGCCTTGCCCTGCATCGCCTTCATCGTCTGTCCTACGAAGAAGCCGAACAGCTTGTCCTTGCCCGACCGATATTCGGCGACCTTGTCTTCGTTGGCGGCCATGATCTTGGCGATTTCGGCTTCGATGGCGCCGGTGTCGCTGGTTTGCTTGAGACCTTTTTCTTCGACAATCGCAGCGGCGCCCTGCCCAGTTTCGAGCATGATTTCGAAGACCTGTTTGGCGATGCTGCCGCTTATTGTGCCGTCGGCGACAAGGCCGAGCAGTTCGGCCGCCTGTTTCGGGCTGACCGGGCTATCGTCTAGCGTTTTGCCAAGCTTGTTGAGCGCGCCAAAC
>JANONL010000336.1:0-9149 GCA_031420815.1 Sphingomonadales bacterium
GATTGGCTGACGCGCTGTACCGTTTCGGGACCGCGCTGAATTTACCCCCGTAAAGGTGGTTAATCCTAACGGTCTGTTCACCCTTTTTCTCCATAGCAAAGTCCAATCTGCGACCAAACCCGATTCACCAATGGTGGTGACCGGGCCATGCGGCGCAGAGTTTAGAAGGACTGCGCGATGATAAATTCGTTGAAAATCAAAGCGATGATCGTGCTTGGTGCAAGCTCGGCGGCGCTCACCGGATGCGGCGGAATCGGCGGCGGCACGCAATTGCCGTCCGCGCCTACGGTGTCGGCACAGGAAGGTCCGGGCGAGGATTACATGATCGGCCCGCTCGATCAGCTGACGATTTTCGTGTGGCGCAACCCCGAACTCGGCGCAAAAGTGCAGGTTCGCCCAGATGGCCGGATCACCACACCGCTGATCACCGACATGCCGGCGGCAGGCAAAACCCCGACGATGTTGCAGCAGGATATCAAGCTGCAATTGTCGCAATATATCAATGATCCGATCGTTTCGGTGATAGTTAACGAGTTCGCAGGCACGACGTCGCAGCAGGTCCGGATTGTCGGCGCCACCGAAAAACCGGCTTCTATCCCATACCGCGCCAACATGACCTTGCTCGACGCGATGATCGCAGTCGGCGGTTTGTCCGAATATGCAGCGGGTAACAAGGCACGCCTCATCCGCCACAACAAGGGCAACGGCAGCCAGCAGGAATATGCACTGCGTTTGGGTGACCTGCTCAAACGCGGAGACAGCGCCGCCAACGTTTCCCTGCAGCCCGGCGATGTGATCATCATCCCCGAAAGCATCTTCTGATTGAAAGCCGAGACACGCAATGAACGGCCTTTACGACGAATTTAGAATTGCAATCCACAGCGTGTGGAACCGCCGCTGGCTAGCGCTTATTGTGGCGTGGGTGGTGTGTGTTCTTGGCTGGCTGGTCGTCGCCATGATCCCCAACAAATATGAATCCAAAGCGCAGATCCAGGTGCAGACGCAGTCGATCCTTTCCAGCCAGGTCGGCATCAACCAGCAAGACCAGCGCAAGAGCATCCAGCAGCTTCAGCAAACGCTGACGTCATCGACCAATCTGGAAAAAGTCGTGCGTGGCACCGACCTTGGCGCGACCGTGGCATCCGATGCCGAAATGGCGGGCAAGATCGAGGGGCTGCGCGCCAACATCGAGGTAAAGGCCGAACAGGACGATTTCTTTACGATTACGGCCATGCAGCCCAGCGGAAAGCTGGCGCGTGACGTTGTGCAAAAACTGATCGACGTTGCCGAAGAAGACAATATCGCCGGTGACCGCAAGGAAACCAGCCAGACACTGCGGTTTCTAGATGCCCAGATTGAGGCGCGGCAAAAGGAATTGCAGGAAGTCGAGGCCAAGCGGGTCGCTTATGAAACGCAAAATCTTGGCCTGCTGCCCGGCGTCGGTTCAGTGTCACAGCGGATGGAATCATCGCGCGCCGAATTGGGCCAGATCGAATCGCAATTGGTGCAGGCAAGTAGCGCGCTGGCCGCTTTAAACGGGCAGTTGGCGGGAACGCCATCGACGCTTAACGCACCATCTTTCGGTGGTGGCGGCGGTGCGCCTAGCGCGCTGGGCCAAGCGCAGGGTGAGCTGGCATCAATGCGTGCGCGCGGCTTTACCGACAGCCACCCAGATGTCATCGCGATGAAAAACCAGATTGCTGCGTTACGTTCGGCGGGCGGCGGTGGTTCATCAGGCGGCGGTTCTTATCGGTCGCCAAACCCGGCTTACAGTTCGCTTCAGTCGATGCGTGCCGAACGTCAGGCATCGGTGACCGCGCTCCAGGCACGCAAAAGCGCGATCCAGTCCGATATGGCGCAGCTGGCGGCCAAACAAACGGCTGAGCCCGGCGTTGCCGCAGAATATCAGCGTATTAATCGCGATCACGATGGTCTGAAAACGCAATATGACAAGCTGCTCGCTGACCGTGACAATGTTCGGCTGCGCGGGCAGATCGAAACGCAAACCGACGCGGTCCAGTTCAAGGTCGTAAAGACGCCGTCGCTGTCGAATGTACCCGCCGCACCCAATCGTCCGCTGTTGCTGGCGCTGGTGCTGTTTGCAGGGCTTGGTGCCGGCGTCGGCACCGCCTTTGTGCTTGGCCATTTGCAGACGAGTTACCCGACCGCCGCCAAACTCGAACGCGCCAGCGGCCTGCCAGTAATCGGCACGATCTCGCAGATGCTGACCAGCGCGGAACGGGCTGCCCGCAAGCAGAAGATGAAGCTGTTCTACGGCGCGACAGGCGGCCTCGTCGGCGTCTTCACGCTGTTGTTAGTAGCAGAGTTCATCCAACGCGGCCTAACAGCCTGAAAGAGCGAACGACATGAACAAGCATAGCTCAATCAAATCCGCCGGATCGCTGCTCGAACGCGCATCGGAAATCTATGATTTTGGCGCAGCCCTTCGCGGCGGCAGCGCACCTTTTGAACCGTCAGAGGTAATTGTCGAGCCTGCGATCACACAACCCGTTTTAACTCCTGTTGCTCAGGCGACTGTTGCCCATAAGCCGATGGCCGCACGTCCGGCGAGCAACAAGTTTGCGCAAATCAGCCGCGAACGGCTCGCGGCCAATAACTTTATTGTGCCCGATGGTGCAGTTACCGGCCTTTCCGAAGAATTCCGCATTGTGAAGCGACAGCTGCTGCTCGCCGCGCGTGGCGGCAAGGGATTTGACGCTTTGCCGCATGGTGAGCGCATATTGGTCTGTTCGGCGCATCCCAATGAAGGCAAAACCTTTTGCGCGATCAACCTTGCGCTATCGATGGCGAGCGAAAAGGATAATCGTGTCCTGCTGGTCGATGCCGATTTTGCCAAGCCTAGCGTGCTGTCCACCTTGGGTATCGAGAGCAGTCGTGGATTCATGGATGCGCTAGCCGATCCGACTTGCGACGCGGAGAGCTTCATTATTGAAACCGATGTCGAAGGGCTGTCGATCCTGCCCGCAGGCGCACAGACCAATCAGGACACCGAATATCTCGCCGCATCGCGCACTGCCGCGATCATCGATCAACTGACTCGCAACGACCCGTCACGGATCATCATATTCGATTCTCCACCGGCGCTTGCGGCTTCGCCAGCTTCGGTGCTGGCGTTGCACGTCGGCCAGACATTGATGGTTGTCCATGCCGATGTCACCACAGACAGCGCTTTGCGCGACGCGCTGAGCCTTTTGAGCGGATGCGAACATGTCCAGCTCCTCCTCAACCGCGCCAAATTTTCACCGACCGGACGAAAGTTCGGCAATTACTACGGATACGGAGCATGACCATGCACAACCGGTTTTTGAAACTCGGCCTTCTTGGTGGCGTCGTATTTTGTACGCCGCTGCCCGTTATGGGCCAGCAAATCGCGCCAGAATGGTCGCCGATGGAAGAACAATATGGCGCGTCCGACGACACGCAGCCTGAAGCAGCGCCACCCGCCGAGCGGCGCGGACGCAGCGACAAACGCGAAGGCCCGCGCATCGAAGTCGTCCCTTACATCGAGGTGCAACAGGTTTTGGTTGCTGACCTGCAAGACGGCGGCGACGTGCTGACCTATTCAACCGTAGCCGCAGGTGTTGATGCGTCGGTGCAGATAAGGCGTGCTGAAGCACAGGTCAATGTTCGTTACGAGCGGTTGATCGGATATGACAACGGCATCGATGATCAGGATACGGTCACCGGTTTGGCGCGTGGTTCGGTTGCGATTACACGCGGTCTCAGCTTTGAAGCAGGTGGTATTGCTGCGCGCACCCGCGTCGATGGTCGCGGTGCTGCGCCGAGCAATCTGGTCGGCAATCCGGACAATGTGACGCAGGTCTATTCGGTCTATGCAGGGCCGACGATTGCGACGCAGGTCGGTGATTTAAGCGTCAACGCTGCCTACCGCGCTGGTTACACCAAGGTAGAAAGCCGTGAAGCTGGTACGCTTCCTCCGGGGCAGCAGCCCGTTGATTTGTTCGATGACAGCGTCAGCCATTCGGCGACGGCGTCGGTCGGTATGCAGCCCGGCCAATTGCCCTTCGGATGGTCGGCAAGCGTTGGCTATGACCGCGAAGATGCGGGCCAGCTCGATCAGCGCTACGAGGGTAAGTATGCGCGGGTTGATGTGACATTGCCTGTTTCCTCGACGGTTGCGGTCGTGGGTGGTGTCGGCTATGAAGATATCGAGATTAGCGAACGTGACGCGCTGCGTGATGCGTTGGGCAACCCGATTGTAAGCCCGCGTGGCCGTTTGGTGACCGACCCGGCATCACCGCGCCTGATTGCTTATCAGCAGGACGGCCTAATCTGGGATGCAGGCGTAATGTGGCGGCCAAGTCCACGCACTTCGCTGACCGCAACCTATGGCCGCCGTTATGGCAGCGACACCTACACCGGCAGTTTCAGCTATCAGCCCGGCCGCGATTGGGCGGTCAACGTTTCTGCTTATGACACCGTGTCGGGTTTCGGCAGCCTGCTGAACGACAATCTGGCGAACCTGCCGACGCAGTTCCGCAGTTCGCGCAACCCGCTGTCGGGCGACATCAACAGCTGTGCATTCGCGCAGGCTGGCGGCTTCTGCTTCAACGATGCGTTGCAAACTGCGTCTTCAGCGGCCTTCCGCCAGCGCGGCATCACCGCATCGCTCAGCGGCACATCGGGCGGCTGGGACACCGGTTTTGCCATCGGCTACAACCGCCGCAAATTCATAACCTCTTTGATCGGTGCGCAGGCGCAAATCGACGGCTTGGTTGACCAGAATTATTTTGCGGTCGCCTATCTCGGCACCGATCTGGATCGCCAAACGCGGTTTGAATCGAATGTCTATGCAAACTATTTTGACCCCGGTTTTGGAGGCGCAGGCAATGTGCTTTCGACTGGTGCGAATGCTGCGCTCTACCGTCAGATACTGCGTGGATTGTCGGCATCGGCGGCGGTTGGCCTTGATAGCTACAAGCAGGAAGATTTCGATAGCGAGCTGACCGCGTCGGCACTGCTTGGCTTGCGTTACAGTTTCTAAAGGGGCGGGATATGTACGATCAATTTTACGGACTGAGCGGAAGGCCATTTCAGCTAACGCCCGATCCGCAATTTTATTTCGAAAGCGCGACGCATCGGAAGGCGCTGTCTTATCTTGGCTATGGCCTTGCTCAGGGTGAAGGGTTTATTGTCATCACCGGCGAAGTCGGTGCGGGTAAGTCGACTTTGGTCAGCCATTTGATGCAGAGTGTTGATAAAGCGCGGTTGACTGCGGCAACGATTGTTACCAGCCAACTTAATGGTCTCGATATGGTGCATATGGCGGCTGAATCATTCGGTATTGATACGCGCGGGCTTGATAAGGCCTCGACGCTAAAGAGCATCGAGAATTTCCTGCATGCCGAAGCCCGCACGGGTCGTCGCTGTCTGTTGATCGTCGACGAAGCGCAGAATCTGTCGGTCGATGCGCTTGAAGAATTGCGGATGTTGTCCAACTTCCAGCTTGGTTCGTCGGCGTTGTTGCAAATTTTCTTGTTGGGTCAACCGGAGTTCCGTGACCTAGTGCGCGATGCGCCTGAATTAGAGCAGTTACGCCAGCGCGTGATTGCTACCCATCATCTGGAGCCGATGGAGCCCGACGAGGTCGAGCCTTATATAATCCACCGCTTGTCGCGCGCCGGTTGGACCGGTCGCCCTCAGGTCGCCGCTGACGCATTCTCGGCGCTTTATGCTGAAACGGGCGGCGTGCCGCGCAAGCTCAACACACTAATGAACCGGGTGATGCTGATGGGTGCAGTTGAACAGGTTGATCTGCTTGATGGCGGCCTTGTGGTAGCGGTTATTGCCGATATGGCAGGCCAGCCGTTTGAATATGAAGCGCCAATGTCAACGCACACGCCGTTTGCCGAGGTAGCGACCGACGAGACCATCATTGTTGCCGAATCCATAGCCACAGCAGCCGTTGAGAAAGTTCTGGTTGAAGAAATTGCCCCGCGTGTTGTGGTATCCATTCCTGAAACCGAAACCGAAACTGAAACCGAAATGGCAATCGCCATCCCTGCGAACGTCGAGGAAAGCGATGCATTGGTGACGCGCGTTGCTTCTCTCGAACAACGCGTCAGCGAGCAGGACGAGGCCTTGCGCCATGTACTTGCGTTGATGATCGATTGGATGGACAAGGAAGGCAGCGTCGAAGCGCGGTTCATGCCGAATATTCGCGCTGCCTGACATGAACCTCGCCCGTTGGCCTTTGAAGGAACTGAAACCCGGTGCGAAACGCGCTTTCCGTTGATGTTGAAGACTGGTTTCAGGTCGGGGCGTTTGAAACCGTCATAGACCGGAAAGACTGGGATTCGCTTGAATGCCGGGTGGAGCGGAATACCGACGCGGTTCTGGCGCTGTTCGACGACGCGGGTATCAAGGGCACATTTTTCACGCTGGGCTGGGTTGCCGACCGCTATCCGGCATTGATGCGGCGGATTATCGATGCGGGGCACGAAATTGCCAGCCACGGCTATGCGCATGAGCGGGTCTTCACCCTGACGCCTGCGCAATTTGCGGCCGATATCGAACGCACACGCAAGCTGATTGAGGACACGTCCGGCGCTTCAGTCACCGGCTACCGCGCCCCAAGTTTTTCCATCGACCAGCGGACACCTTGGGCGCACGAGATATTGGCCGAGCAAGGCTATACCTATTCCTCCAGCGTCGCGCCGGTAAAGCATGACCATTATGGCTGGGCCGACGCACCGCGTTTTGCGTTCCGCCCGGTTGCGGGCAGTGACTTTCTTGAGGTACCTGTGACTACTGCGCAGCTTGGCAGCAAAAGACTTGCTGCAGGCGGCGGCGGATTTTTCCGTTTGTTGCCTTACGCCTTTTCAAAATGGGCAATCCGCCAAGTGAATGAGGATGCACAGCGTCCCGCGATTATCTATTTTCACCCGTGGGAGATCGACCCCGATCAACCGCGTGTGGCCAACGCGCCGATCAAATCGAAGCTGCGGCATTATACCAAATTGGATGTCATGGCCGAAAAGCTTCGGCGGTTGCCGCAGGATTTTCAGTGGGAGCGTCTGGACGCAGTCGTGGCGCGCGAAAAGGCGCGGTTTGCATGAACGCGCCGATGGTCCGATCCAAAATAGGTACCCGTGCCGTCGATTTGGGCGATGCGAACGAAACCGCACGCATTGACGCATGGGTGTTGGCGCATGAGGCGGCATTACCGTTTCATCGTCCAGCCTGGCTTAAAGCGGTCGAAGCCGGCACTGGTCAGGAAGCACATTGCTTGATTGCCGAAACCAGCAGTGGCAACATTGCCGGTCTGTTGCCGCTGCACCTCATCCATTCACCCTTGTTCGGGCGCGCCTTGGTTTCGTCGGGATTTGCGGTTGGCGGTGGTATATTGTCTGACAGCCCGACCGCGACGCGTCGTTTGGCGGCGGCAGTTTGGGACATGGCGCACCGTTGGAGTTGCCCGACAGTTGAACTTCGCGGCGGTGCTCTGCCCGGCAGTGACTGGATTGAAAAGCATGATGCCCATGCCAATTTCCGACGGGATTTGTCAGCTGATGCCGACACGGAATTGCTCGCCATTCCGCGCAAGCAACGTGCAGAAGTGCGCAAGGGGCTGGATAATAATCTGAGCATCGAAGCGGGGCGTTCGGCGCGCGATCTCGATAGGCATTATGCCATTTACGCTGAAAGTGTCCGCAATCTGGGGACACCTGTGTTTCCGAAATCGCTAATGCGATCGGTGCTGACCGCATTTGGCGACGATGCCGACATATTGACCGTCCTCAGTGACGGACGTCCTGTCGCGAGCGTGCTCAGCCTCTACCACAACGGGACTGTCATGCCCTATTGGGGCGGCGGTGTGTGGGATGCGCGTCGGTTGCGTGCAAATGACATTATGTATTTTGCGCTCATGAACCATGCCCGCGAACGTGGCTGCACCCATTTCGATTTTGGGCGGTCAAAGATAGGTTCTGGCGCTTATAGCTTTAAAAAGAATTGGGGTTTCGAACCCGAACCCATGGCTTACGCCGTGCGCACTGCCGATGGTCAGGAACCGCGCGACGTCAACCCGAACAGCCCTAAATATAGGGCGCAGATCGCGCTCTGGCAAAAACTGCCTTTGTCGCTCGCCAACCGCTGGGGGCCTTGGATCGCCAGAGGATTGGGATAATGCGCGAGATATTATTCCTAGCGCACCGCATCCCTTGGCCCGCCGACAGGGGCGACAAAATACGGTCGCACCATATTCTAAAACGGCTGTGTGAGATGGCACCGGTCCATGTCGGCACCTTTGCCGATGATGCGCGCGATATGGGTTTTGTCAAAGAGATGGACGACATTCTCGCCTCAAGCCATGTCGATATCCGGAACAAGCCGCAGTGGCAGGCAGGGGTTGAGGCGCTGCTGACGCGCCAGCCGGTTTCGGTATGCAGCTTTGGCAGCGGTGCGATGCAGGACTGGGTCGACGAGCTGCTCGCCAGCGGCCGGATCAGTCATATTTTCTGCTTTTCCGGTCAAATGGCGCAATATGTGCCTGCATCGTTCGATGGTCGCTTCATCATGGATTTTGTCGACGTCGATAGCGCCAAGTTTGAAAGCTATGCCGGTGAAGGCAATCCGCTGATGCGCTGGGTTAATGCACGCGAAGGGCGTTTACTGCGCACATTTGAACAAGCTGTCGCACGTCGCGCCGATGCTAGCCTGCTGGTGAGCGACGCCGAAGCAGACTTGTTCCGCGAGCGCAGCGGCGCCGCCAATGTTGCCGCATTGGGGAATGGCATCGATACCGTTTTTTATGACCCGGTGGCCAATTTCAAAAAGCTGCATCCGGTATTTCCCGACCCGCTAATCGTCTTTACTGGGCAGATGGATTATCGCCCGAATATCGAGGCTGTGACCGATTTCGCGCATAATGCGATGCCAGCGATCAGGGTGGCGCATCCCGAAACATCCTTTGCTATTGTCGGTCGCAACCCGACCTCTGCGGTGTCCGAGCTATCGGCGCTACCCGGTGTGCAGGTTACTGGCGCCGTGGACGATGTGCGGACTTGGCTGGCGGGCGCGGATGTGGTTGTTGCGCCGCTGCGGATTGCGCGGGGAATCCAGAATAAGGTGCTGGAGGCGATGGCGATGGCCAAGCCAGTTGTTGC
>JANONL010000337.1:0-4578 GCA_031420815.1 Sphingomonadales bacterium
GAAGCATTTGGCGTTGCGGCGATGACACCTGTGTATCTCGTGTTCCTTTATTATCTGCTGGCAACCACGGCCGAGCTTTGCCTTTCGCCCGTGGGCTTGTCGGCGATGAACCGGCTCGCACCCAAATTCCTCGCATCGTTGATCATGGGAGCCTGGTTCTACATGACGGCGGTGGGTAACTTCGTCGCTGGCAAGATCGGCGAAGCAACTGGCGGGCATGACGGCGAAATGAGCAAGCAAGGTTTGCTCGACGTTTATGAAATGTTTGGTTGGATCACTATCGGTATCAGTGTTGTCGTGCTGCTTCTGTCGCCAATAGTGAAGCGGTGGATGCATCTCGACACATTAGAGGACGACGCCCTGCCAGGCAGTGAGGAGTTGGGCGAACCACAGGCGGCGGGCGTTCATCCCGACGGGCGCGTATAAAATGCAGGTAAAATCTTGGTTGCTGTTGGCCACAACGATATCGCTTGCAGCCTGCACCGCAAAATCTGACTCGCCGAAAAGTGCGTCAGCTGGCAAACCTGCGGCCAAAGTCGAAGTACCGTTTCCATCGACCTATAAGGCCTATCCGGGCGCAGCCACCGCGATCCGCAATGTCATTATCTTCGACGGCGAGGGGTCGCGTATCGACAACGGCGTTGTCTTCATGTCGGGCGGCAAGATCGAAAGCGTCGGCGGGCCGGATACACCGATTCCCGCCGATATTGCGGTATTCGACGGCGCGGGCAAATATGTGACGCCCGGCATCATCGACGTGCACAGTCATCTCGGCGATTACCCGACGCCCTCGGTTGACGCGCATGACGACGGCAACGAAGCGACTTCGCCGACAACGCCCGAGGTGTGGGCCGAGCATAGCGTGTGGCCGCAAGACCCCGGCTTCAGCCGGGCACTCACCAACGGCGGTATCACCACGTTGCAGATCCTGCCGGGTTCGGCAAACCTGATGGGTGGTCGTTCGGTCGTTCTGAAAAATGTCTATGCACGCACCGTACAGGGCATGAAATTCCCCGGTGCGCCTTATGGCATGAAGATGGCCTGCGGCGAAAATCCGAAACGTGTTTACGGCAGCAAAGGCAAGATGCCATCGACACGTATGGGCAATTTGGCGGTGAACCGCCAGACCTGGATCAAGGCACAGGAATACAGAAAAAAACGCGATAGCGGCAAGGACTTCACCCGCGATCTCGGCATGGAAACATTGGCGGGTGTCCTTGACGGTGAAATCCTGGTCCACAACCACTGCTACCGCGCTGATGAAATGGCGCAGGTGCTCGATATGGCCAAGGAGTTCGGTTATAAGGTTTCGGCTTTCCACCACGCAGTCGAAAGCTACAAAATCGCTGATTTGTTGAAGGATGCGGGTGTTTGCTCGGCGGTGTGGGCGGACTGGTGGGGCTTCAAGATGGAGGCGTATGACGCTATTGCGGAAAATGCGGCGATCATCCACAATACTGGTGCATGTACGATTATCCATAGCGATGACGAAAACCAGATCCAGCGACTGAACCAGGAAGCGGCAAAGGCGCAGGCTGACGGCAGGCGTATGGGCATTGATATCAGCGATGCAGAAGTTATCCGTTGGCTGACCTTCAACCCGGCAAAGGCACTTCGCATTGCCGACAAGACCGGCAGCCTGAACCCCGGAAAGATGGCTGACGTGGTGCTGTGGAACGGTAATCCGCTGAGCGTTTATTCGCGACCCGATAAGGTTTGGGTCGATGGTGCGTTGCTGTTCGATGCCGACGATCCGAAACGGCGGCCGGTGAGCGATTTTGAACTGGGCCAGCCTGGCGAGGGAGATGTGAAATGACCGCTCTCAAAACCCCGTTCGCGCTGAGGCTGTCGAAGGGTTGCTCTGGTTTTCGATGGTCAGAAAAGAGCAGGGCTTCGACAAGCTCGGCCCGAGCGGTTTTTGGGGCCGCACTTATCCTTTGCGCTACTTCGGCCTTTGCCGAAACCATCGCTATCACCGGCGGCAAAGTCGTCATCGGTGACGGCTCTGCACCGATTGATCGCGGAACAGTAGTTGTTCGCGACGGCAATGTGGTCGCCGCCGGTAGCGGCGTTGCCGTCCCGGCAGGTGCTCGCCAGATCGATGCCAGTGGAAAATGGGTGACCCCTGGCGTGTTCGCAGGGTTCAGCCGTCTTGGCCTGTCCGAAGTTGATGCGGTCAATGGCACCAACGACAAGAGCGGCGGTAAGAGCGGGTTTTCGGCGGGTATCGATATCGCGCCTGCCATCGATCCGTATCGCACGCCGTTTGCGGTCAATCGCGCCGCCGGGGTTACCCGCGCGGTTGTTGCCCCCGATGCGGGGAGCAACATGTTTGCCGGACAGGGCGCTGTTGTCGATCTCGGTGCGGACGCATCGCCTGTGACCAAGGCGCGTGCTTTCCAGTTTGTCGAGTTCGGTGAGGCTGGAGCCGAGCTGACCGGAGGCAGTCGCGCCGGTACCTTTGCGACATTCCGCGCTATGCTGCGTGAGGCGCAGGAATATGCAGCGAACAAGGCAAGTTTCGATGACGAATTGTTGCGTGCCGAAGATGCCAGGGCGTTGCTGCCGGTGCTGCGCGGCGAAACACGATTGCTGATCCATGTCGAAGGCGCAAACGACATCAACAATCTGATTGCGCTGGGTAAAGAATTTCCGGCGATCAGGATGGTGTTTGTCGGTGCCAGCGAGGGTTGGCGCGTTGCCGATGCTATTGCTGCTGCGGGTATTCCGGTGATCGCCTCGGCGCTGAACGATCTGCCAGCCAGCTTTGAAATGGTTGCCGCGACCCAGTCGAATATCGGACGGATGCGTGATGCGGGTGTCAAGGTTGCTATCGGTATGATCAACGACCGGGATTCGCATCAACTCCGTTACTCGACGCAATATGCTGGCAATCTCGTCAGTCTGGAAAGGGTGCCCGGTGCTACCGGTCTGAACTGGGACGAGGCTTTTGCCGCGATAAGTTCGGTTCCTGCTGATATCATGGGGATGGCCGACCGACTCGGTAGCCTGAGGCCAGGCCGCGCCGCCGATATTGTGATCTGGGACGGCGACCCGTTGGAGCTTTCGAGCGCGGCGGTGACAGTCATGATTGACGGTATCGAACAGCCACTGGCCAACCGGCAGGACCGCTTGCGCATCCGCTACGCACGGCCGCAGGAAGGCAACCTTCCAAAGGCGTATGACCGGTAATCGGCTCATCAGCAGTTCATCAATGTAGGGCTAAGAAATTCGGGGGGCCGAAGGATTACTGTTATGAACGGCTACGCGATGCTCATCTTTGCGTCTGCTGTCTTTGTCGGCACCCATTTCTTGATGTCGCATCCGATGCGCAAGGAACTGGTCCGCATATTCCGCGAGGGCGGATTTGCGCTGCTCTATTCGGTGGTATCGCTGATCACCTTCGGTTGGATGGTGTATGAATTCATCCGCGCACCAAAAGCCCAGCCGTTGTGGTCCGATAACGATTTTGTTTGGGCGACTGCTACCGTGCTTACCTTGTTGGCGGCGATATTATTTGTCGGGTCGCTAATCCGCAATCCTTCTTTTCCGGGTGCCAGCGAGAAACTGGCGTTGCAAAAGCCGTTTGGTGCCTATCGCGTCACCCGTCATCCGATGATGTGGTCGTTTGCTTTATGGGGCGTGGCCCACATATTGGTTGCCGCGCGGCCCGATAATTTCATTTTTTCGGGTGCCATCATCTTTCTGGCGCTGGTCGGTGCAAAGGCTCAGGAGATAAAGAAAGCACGGCTTGTCGGGGTCGAATGGGACGCGTGGCTTCGCCAGACCAGCTTTGGGCTGCAACTCGGGCAGCTTGGCCGCATCGGCTCTACGCCGTGGATAATGGGCATTGCGTTGTGGCTCGGCGCAAGCTGGGCGCATCTGTATCTAGGCGGTTATCCGGCAGGCATATTCCGCTGGCTATAGCCTGACCATTCGCATTCCTGCCTCACCATAACGCGGACCAGCCGTGCCGCCGCGCGGAGCGGCCGCGTCTAGCGCCGCCATATCCGCAGCGTCCAGCACGACATCGGCGGCTTTGGCGCTATCCTCCATTGTCACCCGTCGTTTGAAGCCGGGGATGGGGACGATATCGTCGCCCTGTGCCAGCAGCCATGCGAGCGCGATCTGTGCGTTGGAAACCGAATGCTTGGCTGCAACATCGGCAATCGCATCGACGACTTTCAGATTTGCGGCAAAGTTATCGCCCTGATAGCGCGGATCATTGCGCCGCCAGTCGTTGGCGGGCAGATCATCCAAACTGCGGATGTTGCCTGCAAGGAAGCCTCTGCCAAGCGGCGAGTACGGCACAAAACCTATGTCTAATTCGCGGCAGACCAGCAGGATTTCATCCTCAATCTCGCGTTCCCACAATGAATATTCGCTTTGCAACGCTGCAATTGGCGCGGTTGCGGCTGCGCGGCGCAAGGTTGCCGAACCCGCTTCGGACAAACCGATATGCTTGATCTTGCCGTCCGTAACAAGGTCGGCGAGTGCGCCTACCGTATCCTCGACCGGTATATCGGGGTCCATGCGGTGTTGGTAAAACAAGTCGATGCAGTCGATGCCAAGGCGTTT
>JANONL010000338.1:0-3621 GCA_031420815.1 Sphingomonadales bacterium
GCGCTGTTTGCCGATGGTTGCGCAGCGGCGGTGATCGGGGCTGGAGCAGGACCGGCGTTGTCCACCTTTGCCAGCCATGTTTGGCCCGACACGCTCGATATGATGGGCTGGGAAATTGGCGAGACCGGTTTCGATCTGGTGCTGGCGCGTGACATTCCGGTTTTTGTGAACAGCCATTTTGCGACGGTTTGCGATGCGTTTTTGGCGGAACAGGGTTTGGCCAAAGCCGACATGGCAGAGCCAGCCTGCCACCCCGGCGGCGGGCGGGTGGTCGATGCTCTGGCGGAATATTTCGGTGACGATCTGGCAGCGACGCGCGCCGTGTTGCGTCAACACGGTAATATGAGTTCGCCGACGGTCTTGTTCGTGCTCGACGCGTTGCTAGCGTCAGGACCGGTGACCAAACCGATGTTGATGACCGCGCTTGGCCCAGGTTTTGTCGGCGCTATGGGGCTGCTCAGGCCATGACCATATTCGACTGGCCAATCTGGGCGCAAGCGGTGTTCGCCTATGTCGTCATCCAGCGACTGGCCGAACTTGCATATGCCAACGCCAACACCCGCCGCCTGCTGGCCGAAGGAGGGCGCGAATATGGGGCGGCGCATTATCCGCTATTTATCGTGCTGCATACCGGCTGGCTGATCTCGATTGCGCTTTTTGCCGAGCCGACCATCCGGCCCGATCTGCTCCTTCTCAATGCCTTCATCGCCAGCCAGACCTTCCGCTTCTGGACGCTGGCCAGCATTGGCCGCTGGTGGACCACCCGCATCATCAGCGCCCCGCATTTCCCGAAAGTAAAGCGCGGGCCATACCGGTTTATCAAGCACCCTAATTACGCGCTGGTGGTTGTCGAAATAGCGCTGCTGCCGCTTTTGCTTGGCGCACCGATGATGGCGCTGACCTTTTCGCTATTGAACGCCGCCCTTCTGTGGTGGCGGATCAAGGTCGAGAATGCGGTGCTGGCAACGCGATTGGCATAGCTGGACTTGGCTCGGAAGGTAAATCCATGCGCAGCGATCGTCGGCTGCCGAAGTAGCGTATGATCGGTCTTTCCAAAATGTAATGCAGGCTGCACCCAACTGCCAATGCCATTACAAAAGATGCCAATCCGAAAGCCACCGGGCCCATCCCGACGAGCGGCCACACGCTTGCCAGCATCACAATGGGCGGCATGTGAAACAGATAAATTGAATATGATGCATCGCCCAGCAAGGCCGGAAATTTCAGTTCCGGCAGCCGCGCTTCGGCCCGTAGTGCTCCAGCGACAACCATGGCTGCAGGCAAACCCAGCGAATAGAGGCGATCACTAAGCATAGGAAGCAGCAAGTACATCAGCGCAAACCCGACAGGGATCATTATGACAGGACACTCGATCTTGAATCGTGCGATCATCATACCCAGTACGAATTCGAGCACCAGCGGCCTGCCATAAAACTGGGCCAATGCATCCGCCTGAAAGTTTAAGCCGATGAGAATTACTCCGCCTAAAGCGGCTAACATCAGCCAAAGCCGGTGACGTTCGGCTGCGAGCAGGGTTAGCGCGAACAAGACGTAGAAAAACATCTCGTAATTGAGTGTCCAGCCCGGCGCGACAACTGGCTGCATGTATTGTCTGTACGGGCTTGCCACAGGAATAAATAGTAAAGAGCCTAGTTTTAGCAGCCATTCGCCTTTGATTGACGCCATAGCGGCCAGCGTGGCAACCCAGTAAAGAGGAACTATTCGTTGAATTCTTTCGGTCAGGAACTGGCGTGGGGTCAAGTCTCGCCCCGCGGTTGATCGGACCATCACGAAGCCCGAAATCACGAAAAAAAGATCGACGCCGCCGCGCAGCCATTCCAGCTCAGCGACACGAACGGTAGTCAATCGCCCGGTAGCGTAGATGTGAAAAATGACGACCATCAAAGCGGCGATTGCGCGCAAATAATGAATGGATTTAAGCTGTTTCACGAATTAGCCTCGACGCCGCGCTCCGACGTTGAGCGATGTTTCTCCTTAAGGGCACATCGTAAACACGGTGTTAAACGGGCCCTCTTGACCAACCCCGTATCCCCCGCTAATGGCGCGCCTTCCCAAGGTCGACGTGCGGTTCTCGCCCCCTGCCCGACGGAACTCAAAATAGCAGCACATTATGTGTCAGGTCGGGTGGACCAAAGGCTGAGCCTCCACCAAGCCCCGGATAATGGGGACACGCCTTGCCACTTAAAGTAACCGCTTCAAAAAGGTGAAGATATGCCAACGATTAACCAGCTGGTCCGCAAGGGCCGGACCCCGCAGAAGGCCAAGTCAAAGGTCCCTGCGATGGAACAGAACCCGCAAAAGCGCGGCGTTTGTACGCGCGTTTATACGACGACTCCGAAAAAGCCGAACTCGGCCTTACGTAAAGTTGCTAAGATCCGTCTGACTAACCAGCGTGAGGTCATTTCCTATATCCCCGGCGAAGGCCACAACCTCCAGGAACACAGCGTTGTGCTGATCCGTGGCGGTCGTGTCCGCGATCTTCCCGGCGTTCGTTACCATGTCCTTCGCGGCGTGCTCGATACGCAGGGCGTCAAAGACCGCAAGCAGAGCCGCTCCAAATATGGTGCCAAGCGTCCGAAGTAATTCGGACCTGCTTTCATAGCCCGTCAGGCGCGGTTTCGCTGCCTTGGGCCAGAGATAAAGGAATATAGATATGTCACGTCGTCGTCGTCCAGAAAAACGCGTAATCCTTCCCGATCCCCGTTATGGTGATCTCATCCTGTCAAAGTTTATGAACAACCTTATGCTGGACGGTAAAAAATCTGCCGCAGAACGTATTGTTTATGGCGCACTCGAAACTGTCGAGCAACGCGCGAAGAAAGATCCGGTGCAGACATTCCATGAAGCGCTCGACAACGTAAAGCCCGGTATCGAAGTCCGCAGCCGCCGCGTCGGTGGTGCGACCTATCAGGTGCCGGTCGAGGTTCGCCCTGAGCGCGCACAGGCACTGGCTATCCGCTGGTTGATTACAGCAGCCCGTAACCGCAGCGAAACGACGATGTCCGCACGCCTTTCGGGCGAGCTGATGGATGCCGCGTCGAACCGTGGCAATGCTGTCAAAAAACGCGAAGATACCCACCGGATGGCCGAAGCCAACCGCGCGTTTGCTCATTACCGCTGGTAACAGCCGGTTTGGTTTAGAATATTGGTGTTCTCCGGCGCAGGCCGGAGCCCAGACCGAAACGAAAAATTATGTTTGAATGAGGTTCTGGACCCCAGCCTTCGCTGGGGAACATATTGAACATGATTTACAGATAAATCGGGGGCTGGCCAGAATCAGCCCCTTTCCCTATAGGGCAGCGCAACCCCGCAGCCCCACTTTGGAGTAAAGACCATGGCACGCAGCCATCCACTCAGTATGTATCGCAACATCGGGATCATGGCGCATATCGACGCCGGTAAAACCACGACCACCGAGCGTATTCTTTTCTATACCGGTAAGTCTTACAAGATCGGCGAAGTGCATGACGGCGCAGCCACCATGGACTGGATGGAGCAAGAGCAAGAGCGCGGGATTACAATCACGTCGGCTGCGACTACCTGCTTCTGGAACGATCACCGGATCAACATCATCGACACCCCGGGCCACGTTGACTTCAC
>JANONL010000339.1:0-1914 GCA_031420815.1 Sphingomonadales bacterium
AAGATGGACATGGCGGCGTTGCTCGATCTTTCGGTCAACGAAACTCTGTCGCGAACGGTGATGACCAGCGTGTCGATCTCGCTGCCGCTGATCGTGCTCGTGCTGTTCGGCCCTGGCGTGATTTTCGGCTTCAGCGTCGCGATGGCATTCGGGATCGTTGTCGGCACCTATTCGTCGATCTATCAGGCGGCACCGATCCTGATCTGGCTGAAAGTTGGCCCACACAGCTTTGTGCCGGGCGAAGGTGCGGGTCCCAAGGCAGAGCGGATTACCGAGGGTTTCGGCGCGCAGCCTTGAGCAGTTAGACTTGGCAAAATAAGAATCACTGTCATCCCCGAGTTGATCGGGAATGCCAAAAAGCTATTGTCGGTGTATTATTTTTCGAAAGAATGCCGCCAGTTGCTTGGCATTCTCGTTCCACGAAAACGCGCTTACCGTTGCTGCGACGGTTTCGCGCGATGGGGGATTGGCCAAAAGTTCAGTGATCGAAGCCGCTATCGCCGCAGGATTGCGCTCGACAATACGGCCCGCGTCGGGCGACGTGATGAGCTCGCGGATGCCGCCGACATCGCTTGCGATAATTGGTGTCCCGCAAGCCAGCGCCTCGACCCATGCGTTGGCGAGACCCTCGCTTTCTGAAACCAGCGCCATGATGTCGGCTGCGGCGTAAAGCGGAGGTAATTCGTCGTGCGCGACGCTGCCGATGAACCGCACGCGTTCGGCCACGCCAAACTTTGTGGCAAGCGCGCGGTAGTCGGATTCCGCCGGGCCATGCCCTGCAAGCATCAAGATGGCACCGGGTAACTGGCGGATTGCTTCGATCAATAGCGCCTGATTTTTGCGCGCGATGAGCGCGCCAACGCACAGGATTATCGGTCCGGTTACGCCGAGCCTGGCTTTTTCTTCTGCACAATCAAGGGGAGCAAAGCGCGATTGGTCGAGGCCGGTGTAATGGACCATGATCTTGTTCTCATCGATACCGAGTGCGACCATATCGGCCTTCAACGCGCCCGAAACCGCAAGCAAGCCCGCAGCTTTGTCCGCAGCCTGCAAAAGCTGCTTTTTGCAACCGGGCGACCGACCCCAGTGGTGAATATCCGCGCCACGTGCTTTGACCGTAAAAGGGATGCCGAGAGCTTGCGATAGCCGCATCGCCGCCGGACCGTCGGGATAGAAAAACTCGGCGTCGATCAGGTCGAACGGTTGTTCGGCATGGAGGCGTCGGGCGAGTGGGAGGACGGCCCGCGCGACCATCGCGGGGTTCAACCGCCCACCGATTTTCGGAATGGCCGTGAACTGCGGGCGATGGACGTCGAGGCCGCGCCAGTTTTCCTGTGGCGGCAGTTTGGCGATTACGCGCTGGTTGGCCGATAGGCTCAGCGGCCAAGGGGCTGAACCGACGGGATTGATCGCCGTTACGTCGAAATCGGGAAGGGCTGCTAGTGCGGCTGTCTGACGTTCCACGAATATACCGAAATTCGGACGTGGGTAGGCGGGAAACAGGGTCGATAGGGTCAGGATGTGCAACGGGCGGTTCACGTTATAATGCACGTACCAACCGAACCGATTTGGCTATCCATGCGGGATCAGCCACCACCTGCTGGCGTGCCCCGGCCTCCAACGGGAGCAGGTGCAGCTTGCCGTCTTCGCGCCCTAAAAGCCTACCGAAAAGGAACCGCCCGCCGGGTCTTGGCACCAGAATGTCTAGATTTAGCGCCGATGCGAATGCCGCTGGCTCCAGCTGCTCCATCCACAATTCGTCGCCGCGCCGATACTCGCCAATGCTCGCCGCGACCCGCATTCCCACCATAGCGCCACCAATATTGGGAACAACAATTCGCTCCTCTTTGGTTGGTGCATGTGTACCGTCCTCACGCAATATCGCTGCGACGGGCAAATGTTGCTGATCGGGAA
>JANONL010000340.1:0-8166 GCA_031420815.1 Sphingomonadales bacterium
GTGATTTATCAAGGCCGAACTGCTGGCATGGACCAGTGGAAATCGGCGCATGCCGCCAAGACCGAGACGCGCAATCTGGCCGAGGCGATTGTCGGGGCCGATGTTTTTCTCGGCCTGTCCGCAGCCAACGCGCTCAGCCCCGATATGGTCAAGACGATGGCACCCGACCCGATCATTTTCGCAATGGCCAACCCCGATCCGGAAATTTCGCCACCTGTAGCGCGTGCGGCGCGGCCAGACGCCATCATTGCAACCGGCCGGTCGGACTTTCCCAATCAGGTCAACAATGTCCTGTGCTTCCCGTTCCTGTTCCGCGGAGCGCTTGATGTTCGCGCGACCACGATCAACGAACCGATGAAAATCGCCGCCGCCAATGCGCTGGCACAATTGGCCCGCGAAACGGTGCCCGAAGAAGTTGCCGCCGCTTATGGCGGAGTGGCACATAAATTTGGCCGCGATTACATTATCCCTTCGCCTTTTGACCCGCGCCTGATGGAAATTGTCGCCTCTGCCGTTGCAAAAGCTGCTATGGATTCAGGCGTCGCGCAAAAGCCCATTGCCGATATGGTCGCCTATCGCGCAGAATTGCGTGCGCGGTTGAACCCGACAACGTCGGTGCTGACGCAGGTATATGAAGCCGCACGCGCCAGGCCCAAACGGGTGATTTTTGCCGAGGCAGAAGAGGATGTGGTGCTCCGTGCCGCCATTCAGTTCAAGCAGGATGGCTACGGTATCCCGGTGTTGATCGGGCGCGATGCCAGGGTGACACAAAAGCTGCGCGAACTCGGCGCTGATCCCGACAGCTTCGAGATTCACAACAGCGTCACCAGCAACCTAGTCGACCGGATGGTCGACAAACTGTATTTGCGCTTGCAACGACGTGGTTATTTGCGGCGCGATGTAATGCGCATGGTCAACCGTGACCGTAATATATTCGGCGCTTTGATGCTGACGATGGATCAGGCCGACGCTATGATCACCGGTGTCACCCGCACATTCTCCCAAACTATGCGCGAACTGCGCCGCGTGCTGGACCCGAAAAAGGGCCAGACGCCGTTTGGCATTCATGTGATGGTTGGCAAAAGCCACACCGTTTTTATGGCCGACACCACTGTCAACGAGCGGCCCAGCGCCGAAGAACTCGCCGATATCGCCGAGCAAACGGCAATGGTCGCTCGGCGGATGGGGCATGTGCCGCGGGTTGCGTTTCTGTCATACTCCACATTCGGTAATCCGCACGGCAACTGGCTGGACAATATTCGCGAAGCAGTCACCCTGCTCGATGCCCGCAAGCCGAACTTCGAATATGAAGGCGACATGCCGCCCGACGTCGCGCTCAACCCGGCGCTGATGGCACGTTACCCGTTTTGCCGGTTATCGGGACCAGCCAATGTGCTGATCATGCCGGGGCTGCAATCCGCCAACCTGTCTGCAAAGTTGCTGCGCGAACTGGGTGGCGATCATGTTATCGGCCCGATGCTGGTGGGCATGGAGCGCCCGGTTCAGATTGCCACCATGGCATCGAGCGCCAGCGATCTGGTGACGCTGGCGGTTCTGGCCGCAGCGGGCGTTGTCGAATAGTTTAGTTAGGGCTGTTGGGCGTACTGCCTTGGCCGGTACCTGCGCCAACCGAACCGATGTTGCCGAATATCTCTTCAAAGAAACTGGTGTTGCGGCCCAGGGTCGGCGTCTTGTCACCTTCGGGGCTGATGTTGGCGATACCTTCCATGCCCGTTTGGTTGGCCGAAACCACGTTTCCAGCAGGATCGAACCGGACGCGCAAGACATATTGATTGCTCGCCTTTGGCTGGGCAAATGCCAGCTGCTTGGTATCGCGGGCGTAATAATACCAGTCGCTCTTGTCGAATTGCCCAACGAAAGTTGGGCGACCGAGCGAGGCCTCGACCGACTGTTTGTTATCGACGCCGGGTTGTACCGCCGCCAGCAGCGTCGCATCGCCGACATAACCCTGATGCGCCTTTAACCGGGTGCAGCCCGATGTCACGGCCATCGCGGCAACCAAAGCGGTCAAACTGATTATTTGCGACACGCGCATAACATTCTCCGGCATTTCTCAAAGTTAGTCTTTGCCATTGCATCCTTGACGCGCAATATCAATATGCATCTCCAGATGAACGCCTGATGAGCCGGTAGTTGGCACCAAAGGCACTGCACGAAATGAAACGATAATGTCGCTGTTGAAACGCCTGTTCGGATCGTCCGAACCCGACCCTAAATTAAGGCTGATGCCGCTGTACAATCAGATCGTGGCAAAGGCGCGCGAGCCGCATTGGTATGAAGCGGGTCAAATCGCTGACAGCGTAGATGGCCGGTTCGATATGGTCGCGGCTGTTCTGACCTTTGTGCTGCTGAGGCTCGAACAAAGCCCTGCACATGCACAGAACATGGCGCATCTGACCGAATTGTTCATCGATGATATGGATGGCCAGCTGCGCGAGTTTGGTATCGGCGACATGATCGTCGGCAAACATATCGGCAAGCTTATGGGGGCGCTTGGCGGGCGCCTTGGCGCATTTCGTGATGCGCTGGCTCATCCGAATGAACTCGACGATACCATCTTGCGTAACATCTACCGCGGCGAGGCCGTCGATGCTGTGGCGCTTGCGCATGTTCGGGATGGGTTGGTCGTGCTTCGAAGGGCGCTGGCGGCAGAGCTGCCCGAAACGATAGTCGAAGGTAAGGCCAAATGGTGACCACCAATGAATTCAGTCATGTCGTAAAACTCGACGAAATCGGTGCGGGGGCAGCCAACGTCAATATTTTCGCCGACGCCGACGCGAGGGCCGGGTTGGCTGCGCGTTTCGGTTTGGCGGCGCTGGATGAATTAAAAGCGAATCTTGCCTTGTCCCGCAACGCGCAGGGAGTGCTGACAACAGGCCGGTTCCGTGCCGTATTGACCCAATATTGTGTAGCAACAGGCGACCCGGTGCCGACGGTGCTCGATCAGCCAATGACCATCCGCTTTGTGCGTGAACCGGTGGTTGGTGCTGATAGCGAAATCGAGCTCCAAGCCGACGAGTGCGACACGATGTTTTATGACGGCCAAAGCGTCGATCTGGGCGAGGCGGTTGCGCAATCATTGGGTCTGGAGCTCGACCCCTATCCACGCAGTCATGGTGCGCAGGAACGTCTGAAGGCGGCAGGGGTTAAGGCCGAGGATGAAGTTGGTCCGTTTGGGGCACTGGCCGGAATCAAGGACATGCTGGCGAAGAAATGAGCAGGCCAGAAAATGCTTGATGCGCCGCTCAGGCGCTTGGTTGATCCGGCGCTGAATCGCGTCGCAGCAGTTCTGGCAAAAGGGGGCATTGGCGCAAATGCGCTGACCTTGTTTGGAGCAGCAATCGGTTTAGGTGTGGCCGTTGCGATCAGCCAGAGCAGTTTTGGGCTGGCACTAGCGCTGGTCATCGGCAATCGTGTGATCGACGGGCTCGACGGTGCGGTCGCGCGTATCAACGGCCCAACCGAGTTTGGCGGCTATCTGGATAGCCTTGCCGATTATCTGTTTTATGTATCGGTTCCTGTAGCTTTCGGCTTTGCCAGTCCCGCCAACCAAATGGCGGCATTGCTATTGGTCGCCAGCTTTACCCTCACCGCTGTCAGCTTTTTGGCATTTGCCGCCATCGCCGCGCGTAAAAACGCCGATGAAGGCACGCACGGCCCCAAGGCATTTATCTACTCCACCGGTCTGATGGAAGGCGGCGAAACGATCGTCTTTTTCATATTATTTTGCTTGCTGCCGATTCACTTCCCGACGCTAGCATCGGTGTTTGCCGCCTTATGTCTGTTGACGGTCGCGCATCGGGTGCTGATCGCGGCCAACCAGTTTAGGCACTCCGGGGTGACATATGTGACATATGTTACGCCTATTCAGTGGTTAAACAAAACGTCTCTCCTCACAATATTTCCGACGTGCGAAGTTTTATTATGCCGCGTCCGCGATTTTGCGCCGGATGGGCGGGATAGGGTTGATCGACTATTTCAAAGAGCATGCCGCCATTTTTGACGGTCGCGCGGATTCTATTCCATCTGATATCTTGTAGGACAGCAAAATCTTTATCAGTCGCTGCCACGCATCCATTTGAACCAGCGCTCGGCCCACTTCTGCAGGGCTTCGGGTTGGCGCGCCAGGCCATATTGCCCCGCCGCGTATTTATTGGCCTCTGCCCAGGTCGGATACGGGTGGATCGTCTGCAAGATTTTCCGCAAACCCATATTGTGCCGCATGGCAAAGGTGATCTCGGCCAATGTTTCGCCCGCATGCGCACCGATGATGGTCGCGCCCAATATCTTGTCGCTGCCCTTGGCGGTCAGGATTTTGACAAAACCTGTGGCCTCGCTCTCGGCAATGGCGCGGTCGAGATCGTCCAGATAATAGCGCGTCACGTCATGTGCGATACCTCGCGCGATAGTTTCAGCTTCGGTCAAACCGACCGCCGCCAGCTCGGGTGCGGTATAGGTCACGCGCGGCAACACGCGGTAATCGGCGCGGTATTTCTTGAACGGACGGGCCAGGGCATTGATGCTGGCGTACCATGCCTCATGGCTGGCGCCGTGGGTCAACTGCTGGCGGTCAGCCACATCGCCCGCGCACAATATGTGCGGCATATTGGTGCGCAGAAAATCGTCTGTTTCGAGTTTGCCTTTGACGACGAGGCCCAGTTCTTCGAGGCCAAAGCCAGTTACGCGCGGCTTGCGGCCGACCGCAATGATGATGTCGTCGAAAGCGACCGACTTTTCCCTTTCAGAGCCTTCAACAACGAGGACCTTACCACCTTCAAAGCGAAGCGCCTTATGCCGGGTTAGCACCGACACGCCTTCGGATTGAAGCTGTTCGGTAACCAGCACCGCTGCGTCTGCCTCTTCCTTCAGCAATAGCCGGTCGGCCATTTCGACAATCGTCACCTGACTGCCCAGCCGCTGGAACGCCTGCGCCAGTTCGCAACCAATCGGCCCACCGCCCAGTATCACCAACCGCGCAGGCGCTGTCTTGCGGTCGGCCATGGCATCCCATAAAGTTTCACTGGTTAAATAGCCGCTATCCTCGACCCCCGGCAGCGGCGGGACCAGCGGGGCTGCGCCGGTGGCAATAATGAAAGCCTTGGCGGTCATTGGCCTTTTGCCGCCATCGTCATCGAAAATCTCGACCGTCCACGGATCGACAAAGCGCGCATAGCCCCGCACGCAATCGACGCCGAGGCCGGTGAAGCGCTCGACGCTGTCGTGCGGCTCGATGGCCGTTATGACGTCACGCACACGGCGCATGACGGCAGCGAAGTCAACAATTGCCGGTGGCGCGTTGACGCCGAAGCGCGCAGAATCTTTGACCATATGCGCAACGCGCGCGCTTTTTATCAATGCCTTTGAAGGAACGCATCCAGTGTTCAGGCAATCACCGCCCATATTATGCGCTTCAATGAGCGTGACTTTGGCCTTCACCATTGCGGCGATATAGGCCGAGACCAATCCCGCCGAGCCTGCGCCGATAACGACCAGGTTGCGGTCAAAGCGTTTGGGACGCTTATGCACGGCGACGGTTCACAAAAGCGATCAGCCCCTTTGCCGCCCAAGGAAAAAGCGCCAGCGCCACGAACGAACCGATCAAAGCCGGCGATAGCAAACCGGAGGTCGATTCAATCTGACTAATCTGCGTGCCCGCGTTCACAAACACAACCGTGGCGGCGAGCATTCCCAATTGGCTGACCCAGAAAAATGTCCATGTCTTGATCCGCGTCAGGCCCATCAGCAGGTTGATGACAAAGAACGGAAAGACCGGAATCAGCCGCAGCGTGAACAGATAGAACGCGCCGTCTTTTGCGAGCCCGTCATCGATCGCGCGCAGCCGCTCGCCGAATTTACCCTGTACCCAATCGCGCAGCAGATAGCGCGAGCTGAGGAACGCCAGGGTAGCGCCGATTGTCGATGCGAAGGAGACAATGATCGTCCCCAACACCAGCCCGAACAACGCGCCCGCAATCAGGCTCATGATCGCCGCACCCGGAATTGAAAGCCCGGTCACCGCGACATAGAGCAGGAAGAACCCCGCCACATAAAGCAGCGGCGTGGCATCTTTTGCGGCAACGATTTCTGCCTGCCGTGCTTTGAAATTTTCAAGGCTGAGATATTGGCCGAGGTCGAACAGGAAATAAGCGGCAATCGCGCCGACCAGTATCAGGACCAGAGCTGCTTTTTTCATGAACTAACCCATTCCGTTCGCCTCGAGCGAAGACGAGAGGCCCCTCAGTACTGCACAGTGTCTCGTCTTCGCTCGACACGAACGGGGCGAGTATTCATTTACATCAAAACGGAACGTCGTCATCCAGATCATTGTCGAAATCACCGCCGCCAAAGCCGGCTGATCCACCTTGCCAATTGCTGCCCGATTGGCCGCCGCCAGCAGGCGCACCGCCACCCGAAGACCCGCCGCTGCTCCAGCCTTCGTTAGAACCGCCACCGCCCGAGCCGCCCTTGGCACCGTCGAGCATCACCAGTTTACCATCAAAACCGCCGACACGAATTTCTGTCGAATAACGGTCATTGCCCGAAGCATCCTGCCATTTGCGGGTTTGTAGCTGGCCTTCGATGTAGACCTTGCTACCTTTGCGTAAGAAACGCTCCGCGACGCCAACCAAGCCGTCGGTAGAGAGCACGACCTGATGCCATTCGGTGCGCTCCTTCTTCTCGCCAGTATTCTTGTCTTTCCAGTCTTCGGAGGTTGCGATCCGCAAATTGCAGACACGTCCGCCGTTCTGGAATGATTTAACCTCGGGGTCCGCGCCCAGATTGCCGACGATGATTACTTTATTGACGCTGCCCGCCATATCTCTGCCCTCTAATTTTATTGATTTTCCGGCTTCGCTATAAGCCGAAGGAGCGCGCTGTCCAATAGGTTATGCCCGCCGCAACGTAAGCCAGTGCAAAAAGATATGTCACCATGAATATTGGCCATTTCCAGCCATTGGTTTCACGTTTGGCGACGGCGATGGTGGAAATGCACTGCGGCGCGAAAACGAACCAGGCGAGAAACGCCAAGGCCGTCGCCAGCGACCATTGCCCTGCAAGCCGGTCGCCCAACGCCATTGCGGTCGCATCGTCATCTCCGGCATCGACCGAATAAGCCGTCGCCAATGCGGCCACCGCAACTTCACGCGCGGCCATCGCCGGGATCAGCGCCAGCGCAATCTTGTCGTTGAAACCAATCGGTTCGGTGACCACGGCAAGGCCCGAGGCAATCCGCCCGGCAACCGAATATTCGCTCTGCGTCATGTCGCTGCCTGCTGGCACCTTAGGGAAGCTGAGCAGCACCCACAGGATGATTGTTGAGGCAAAAATGATCGTACCGGCGCGCCGCAGGAAGAGCCATGCGCGCTGCCATAGACCGATGGCGATATCCCGGAGCAGAGGCAGTTGATAACGCGGCATTTCGATAAGGAAGCTGCTACCCGTACCCTTCGCCACCGTGCGGCGCAGGAACAATGCCGCGACCATCGCGCCGACTATCCCTGCGAGATAGAGCCCGAACAATACCGTGCCTTGCAGGCCGACGCCGGGGCCGATGGTCCTGGCCGGAATGAACGCACCGATGATCACCGTGTACACCGGCAACCGCGCCGAGCAGGTCATCAGCGGCGCGATGAGAATCGTCGTCAGCCGGTCCTTCTGGTCCATGATCGTCCGCGTCGCCATGATACCGGGTATCGCGCAGGCAAAGGAGGAAAGCAGCGGGATGAAGCTATGTCCCGACAAGCCGACGCTGGCCATCATCCGATCCATGACAAAGGCTGCGCGCGTCATATAGCCGGTCGATTCGAGGATCAGGATGAACAGAAACAGGATCAAGATTTGCGGCAGGAAGACGATTACCGAGCCAACGCCCGCCAATACCCCATCGACCAATAGCGACCGTAAAAAGCCTGTCGGTAATGCTGACGCCACACCGTCCGATAGCGCCGCGATGACAGTCTCGATCCAGCCAATCGGGGCTTCCGACCAAGCAAAGACCGATTGGAACATGATGAACAGCAGACTAAAGAGGATGACCGGTCCCGCCAGCGGGTGCAGCAAAACCTTGTCGAGCGTTCGCGTCCACTGCCGCGTCGCGGTTTCTTTGATGATGACGGCTTTGGCTATTTTATGTGCCTTGGCGGT
>JANONL010000341.1:0-8642 GCA_031420815.1 Sphingomonadales bacterium
GCCGGTCCGGATCGCAATGGTCTTCCTTGAACCATTTTTCCAATATGTCGTGGACCAGCGTCCCGCGCCAAGCATAGCTTGGTTCGGCATCGACCGGTTCGAGCACTTTCAGGCCCAATATGCGCTTGGCGTAAAAGGAATATGGATCGGACTTCAACTGGTCAAAATCGGTGACCGACAGATCGACATGCCGCTGCTCGGCGTTGGGCATGGGGGCTGGCCGGGTCGCGAAATCAATGCGTTCTGACGGCTGATCGATCAGCAATGCAAGCGCGGCTGCCTCGGTTTCGATACCGAGCTCCGCGCCCAGCAACGCTTTGATCCGCAGAAGAAACCGTGACGCGACCGTCGGCCCACTACGATCCCGCTTCGCGCGGGTCAGCAGCACCCGGCTCGCCCCCAATGCGGTCGATAGATCGTGCGCGGAAAGCCCGATATTGCGGTCCAGCGTCGCCAACCCCAAATGTCTGCGGATAGCAGGCGCGAGCCACGGATCGGGCTGCGCAATCTGCGGCCACGTGCCCTCATTCAGGCCGCCACAAATCACCAGATCGGCCTGCTGCATTCGCGCTTCCAGCAGGCCGTAAATCGCGATGCGTGGATGGCCGCCATAAGGCGGACGGACTACGGCGCGGCCGAACATTTCAGAGAGGATCGCAGGGACGGCGGCACGGTCAACTTGGCCAATCGCCAACAGATCGCAACCGGTAAATTCCTCCCACATCTCTGCAAGTTGCCTGCCGGTGGCACCTTTCCAAATACCGTCCTGAGTAAGTGCACCTGCCGCATTTTGAATCGCGACCAACATGTCAGCGAAAGATTTGCCGTTGGCGTTTTCCAGTCCCCCGAGGATATTCTGATACGCCTGCCACCATTGGATAAGGTCATTATCGGGCGTTCTTGCAGCCGCCAGCAACACCGTTATCGACCTCAATCCAACACCCGTTGCCGGACCGCGCAATTCAAGGTCGAGCCGCCGCGCCATTTCCAGCCATTCCAACCTGTGTTCACCTGCGTAAACCAACGGGTGCTTGGCAATCGCCAATACCGACACCGGCGAGAACCGGTTAGCAAACGCTTCGGCCAGTGCGAGGATCAGCGTTCCGTTCGGCTTTTGCAACAACGGCGTCCCGGCGCTGTCATCGACCTGGATATCCCACCGGCGAAGTTGCGCCGCGACGCGTACCGCCAGTTCGCGGTCAGGGGTAATCACCGACACGCGCACGCCTGCGTTTTCGATTGCTTCTCGTGCCTTTATGGCGATCGCCCGCGCTTCCTCGGCACTGTCCGAAATTTCAAGCACAGCGACGTCGGCAAGTCGCTTGCGGTTTGGCGGCAACGAACCCCAATTCGCCGTTTCTTCCGGCAGACAGAAGATGTCGGTTATCGTCCCGGCGCGCTGTCCGGCCATCTGAGCAACCGCTGTAATCGGCGCAATTTCTTCACGTCGCATTCCCATCCGGTCGAGCAAAAGTTTCAGGTGAAACTGTGGATGTGTTTCATGCGAGCGAGGTGGCTGGGCTTCATCGGCTGTCTTGTCATGCGGACCCAACGCGTCCCATTGGATATCGGACATGTGAAGATCTACGCCCGGCAAAATCACCGCGCCTTGTTTCAGCTTCGCTACGTCTGCCAGCACCCTGGCGACGGCTTTCGCTGAGGTGGTGATACCTGCGGCGAAGAACTGACCAGCGGGCGGTTGCAAGCGTAACCGCGTGCTGAGCCGGTCCAGCAGCATATTGCGGCGTTCGGATGGGCCAAGCAGCGATTTTTGCGTCAAGGCCGCGCGATAAGCGGGTAATATCTTCAACACCTGACTATAAGAGGACTGCCAGTGACTCTGCAGATCGGCCTCGATCGAAATATCGGCCAACGCCGACGGCACGACCTGCTCGATTTCAAGCTCATCGATCATTTCTGCAAGATGTCGGGCCAGACGAAGCGCTTCTGCCGGACTGATGGCCTGCCCTGTCGGGCGATGTTGTGTCACCAGTTGCGCCAGCATGATAATCCGCGCGGCCGGGCTAATCGATGGCAACACGATATCATCATCGGCCAGCGGGTCCAGCATGGCGCCAAGCGCTTCATCCAAAGCAAGATCACCGATTGCCACCAATCGCGGCAACAGCAGGCCCGGTTTTGCAAGTCGGACAAATGCTTCGGTCATCGCCTTGATCGCGCGATTGTTGGGGAGCAGCAGTGTCGTGGCGCTGACCTGTAACGGGTCATGACCACATTTTTCCATAACAAGTCTGGCAGTCGCCTCGCACAAATCTGTGCCGAAAGGTACATTATAGAGTCGCGGTCTAATGGCGGGGCGATCAGCCGGGGGCATATTCCGCCAATTTTTGTTCGGTCGCCGCAATCGCGGCAGGGTAGCCGACGTCGAACCAAAGGCCTTCATGCACCAACCCGAAGCAACGGCCTCCGGCAATCGCGCGGTCCCAGAATATATTGGTCGAAAAGACGTCGGAAGGAGGATCGACGATCAAACGTTTAGCCAACATCTGAATGCCGGTCCACACAAATGCGTCTTGGCTACCGGATTTGCGGCGTGACAAGCGGCCTTCCTCATCCATGTCGAAATCGCCCTGCCCGTGCGTGTTGTTGGCATGCGCGAAAGGCACGAGTAGCATCAGTACGTCCATCCGGTAATCATCCCATGATGCCATCAACCTGGTGAACGCATTCTCGCGTTCATTGGTCCACCAATTGTCTGCATTGACGCACAAAAATGGATCGTCAGCAATCGACGGCAGCGCCCTCACCAGCCCCCCGCCGGTATCGAGCAATACATCGCGTTCATCGGAGATCGTGACGTCGAAATCGCGCGCATTCTCATCCATATGTTGTTCAACCTGGGCCGCGCGGTAATGGGCGTTGATGATGATATTCTGCACCCTCGCTTGGCGCAGGTGGTCCAGAACATGATCGAGCAGCGCAACCCCGCTGACCTCGATCAGCGGCTTTGGCCGATCGGCTGTCAACGGCATCATTCGCGTGCCTTTGCCCGCAGCCATGATCATTGCTGTGTTAACGTGCAGGCTCACCCGGCGGATACCATATCCGGCGACTTTGCACGAACATCGGTCGGAATGTTACGGTCGAACCAGGCCTTTAACGGTGCAAGACCGGGATGCGCCAGATCGCGTTCGAGCAAGCCCCACATCCGGGGCAGAAAACCCAGATAGCGGTCTTTGCCATCGCGTTTCCACAGCCGGGTAAAAATACCGATAATCTTCGTATTCCGCTGCGCACCCAATAAAGCATAATGCAGGTCGAAGTCGGCATGCGCGCTGGTCGCGTCGCGGTAATAAGCCAGCATTGTTTGCTCGAGCGCCGGATCGACATCGCGCCGCGCGTCCTGCAATAACGACACCAGATCATAAGCCGGGTGACCGATCAACGCATCCTGAAAATCTATTATGCCTTGCCCGCCGTCACCCAACAGCATGATGTTTTCGGCATGGTAATCGCGCAGCACCGTCACCTGCTGGTCGTTAACCACAGGTGCCAGGGCGTCACGCCAGAGCGCATCATATTCAGGCTCGTCGACGGGCAACTGCATCGCGGGCATGTACCATTCGGTAAGCAGCCGCGTCTCACGTAAATAGGCGGCTTCATCATAAGGCGGCAGTTCGGCAACCGGTGCATCCGCCAAGCGGACCAGCACGTCGATAGCCTGTCGGTAAATCCGCTCGGCGTCCGTCGGGGCAGCGTCGAGATGCTGTCGCATTTGCAAATCGCCAAAATCCTCGATCAACACCAAACCGCGATCAAAGTCAGCGGCGAAAATCTTTGGCGCGCGAAACCCGTTCCCTACCAGATATTGCGCGATGTCGATGAAAGGCCGTGGGTCTTCGTGCGGCGGCGGGGCGTCCATCAACACCGCTTTACGTCCATCGGCGGCGGTTGCGCGAAAATAGCGCCGAAACGACGCATCGGCTGCGACCAAGGTCACGACGGCATCGGCCCAATTATGCGCCACCAGAAATTCGTCCAGTCCGTCGGGCGGGGTTACATCAATTACCGGTGTCATGTGTGTCCGTCTTCAAGGTCAAAATTCGGCTGCCATCGGGCCGTGGTTCGATAACGATAAGGTGGCTTGGTTGCGTATAGCCGGAACCGCCGCGCCCTGGCCATTCGACAAGCGTAAGGCGTTCATCGCGCTCTTCTGCCAGCCCCAATTCATCCAGTTCCTCAACATGATTCAGGCGATACAAATCGGCGTGCGCCACTGCAATCGATACTTCTGGCGGATCGTATAGATGGACGATTGCGTAAGACGGACTGGCGACTTCGCCTTCAAACCCCAATCCGCGCAGAATGCCTTTGCACAATACGGTTTTACCCGCGCCCAGTGGGCCGTCTATGGCCACCCAATCGCCGATCACTAAAGTATTTGCAAACTGCTCTCCAAACAACAGCATCGCGCTTTCACTGGCTATAATCATGCGCGCGGCAAGGACATGATGACCGTAGTCCCCTCGCCAGGTTGCGAATCCAGTGTCAGCGTACCGCCATGCGATTCTAGCAATTGCTTCGCTAATAGCAGACCCAAGCCTTGCGTCACCGATCCGGCGCTGCGCTGTTGCGAACGGGCAAAGCCGTCGAACAGGGCAGACTTTTCCTTGGCGCTGATCCCCAGGCCATTGTCCGATATGATGATTTCCAGATCGTCCGTTTGCCAGCGCGCAAATAGCAGCACCTCGCCACCGTCGATATTGTAGCGGATGGCATTGTCGAGCGCCTGCCCGACCGCTTGCGCCAACCGTTTCGGATCGGCGGCAACAGAACCGCTCACGTCGCCCAATTGTAAATGAACCAGAACGCCTGACTCTTTCGCCAATGCCGCTTTGCCTTCCGCGATTTCGGTGAGAAGTGATCGGACATCGACATCTTCGCGCGCAATCGGCAGAGCGCCCGCCTCGCTCTGGCTGTAATCAAGCACGGTATTGATTTGCTCGGCCAACCGATCAGCGGAGGTCGCGATTGCCTCGACATATTCCTGTGCCTGATCGTTCAACTCACCGGCAATTCCGGACCGCAGCATATCGGCAAAGCCGCTAATCGATGTCAGCGGCGTGCGGAATTCATAGCTCATATTGGCTAGGAACTTGCCCTTAATCGCGTCTGCATCAGACAAGGCGCTGTTGCGGTCGCGCAGCGCTTGTTCGATCTTCATACTGTCGGACATGTCGAGCATGGTGAATAGCGCATTGCCGTCGGGAAGCGGAATGGTGGCAATCTGGAATATCCTGCCGTCGGTAAAATTCGCTTTGCTCCCACGTTGTTCGCGATTGGCGGTGGTCATACGAATAAGCTCGCCAATAACCGATATCTGTGACGGCTTTTCGAGATGTCCGGCGAGCAACGGCAGTAACTCGTCGACCCGTGGATGCTTCATAAGCACGTCATCGGACAAACCCCATGTTTCGGCAAACAAACGGTTCCAGATACTCAAACGACCGTCTGCCGAAAATACTGCAATTGCCTCAAACAGATTGTCGAAGGTCGCGGTGCGCACACGCAGTAACGTATCGCGCGCGCTGGCCAATTGCGCCTGCTCCGTGCGGTCTTCAAAAACCAGCAGCAACCCGCCGTCAGGCACCGGTTGCGCCAGTACGCGCAAATGTGTGCCGTCCGGGAGCAACCAGTTTTCCTCGGCCGGTTCTGCAGAACGAAACCACTCCTCGCGTTCGGCCCGCCATTCGGGAAAATCGCGAACTTCCGGCAGCTTTCCGTTCTCGCGCATCCGGTCTAGCACGCGACTGAATTCGGGCTTTTCGGCCAGCCACTGGTCACGAAACGCGAACAACCGTTGAAACGGCAGGTTGGCGAAACTGAGACCGTGGTGCGCATCGAATTGCGCGACCCCTGAGGACATCATATTGAGCAAATCGCGCTGGGCGTCGGACAATTGCCGGAATTCGCTGCGCGCGTCGGTCAGTTCCTGCACATCTATGGCAAGGCCGGCCACGCCAATATCGCCGAGTGGAATGTCGAACACCCGCAACTGGCGGCGCTCGCCGTCGAGCGTAGTGGACACCACCCGCTCGGCTTGCGCCCCGTCGGCTTGTGCTTTGCCGGCAAACTCCATCGCCGTCATACCGCTCGACGGCTCGACCAGCTCGATACCTTCATCGACCACATGCGTGCCGTCGCTTGCACTAACCGCTTCGACATAAGCGCGGTTAACGAAGTTCAGCTTCAAGTCTGGCCCGCGGTGCCACATCGGCAACGGTGCAGCCTCGATCAAGCCCGCCAGCGCCTCAAATGCGGCACGTGCCTCTTCGGATTCGCCTTTGCGCTTTTCCAGTTCGCGCAAGCTTTCGGTCGAATCGAAGAACCAAAGCAACGCGGCACCGTTCGGATAGATCACCGCGTCGGCAATGCTGCCCACCACCAGCAACCGCCGCTCTGATCCGTTAATCGCCACCGGCAGCACAAAGTCTTTGCCGGTCCGCTGAGTTTCGCGAACCCGGTCGGCGAGATGACCCAGATCAACGCTCGTCAGACCGAAATCATCGATGCCACCTAGGTCCGTCAACATCATTGCCGCCTCCGGTAACCCCAATAGCCGGGAAAACCGGTCAGCCGCCTCTATCCTGCCGTCGCCTTTGACTACGACCGGTATCGCCGGGGCGGTTTCCAACAGCCGCGCAAGCCGCGATGTTTGCCGCAACATGTTTAAGGATTGGCGGCGCAGCGACAAGCCGACCCAGATGGCAACCGTCGCCCCAACGAGCCACAACGCCATCAGAATTCCGATCAACGCAACTGGCAGGCTGTCGCCCGTCATGCCAATGTTGTCCCTTTAAAAACCACCGCTTTGCTAATGCGCAAAAGCGGGCGTGGCGCAACGAAAAAAGCCCGCCACGTTGCCGGGCGGGCTTTCGTCAACTTGCCTTGAGGCCTGTATTAGTAGCGATAATGATCGGGCTTGAACGGGCCTTCGGTCGATACGCCAATATAACCGGCCTGCTTTTCGGACAGTTTGGTTAGCTTCACGCCGAGCTTTTCGAGATGCAACATCGCAACCTTTTCGTCGAGATGCTTTGGCAAAACATAGACTTCGTTCTTGTAATTCTCACCCTTGGTCCAAAGTTCGATCTGCGCCAACGTCTGGTTGGTGAACGACGCCGACATTACAAACGAAGGATGCCCAGTTGCGCAACCGAGGTTTACCAAACGACCCTTGGCCAGCACGATGATCTGTTTGCCATCGGGAAACTCGACCAGGTCGGTCCCCGGCTTCACTTCGGTCCATTTATAATTGGATAAGGCGGCAATCTGGATTTCGCTGTCGAAGTGGCCGATGTTGCAGACGATGGCCATCGGCTTCATGTTCTTCATATGCTCGGCGGTGATAACGTCTGCATTACCGGTGGCAGTGCAGAAGATATCGGCACGGGTTACTGCTTCCTCCATCGTCACGACTTCAAAGCCCTCCATCGCCGCCTGAAGCGCGCAGATTGGATCAACTTCGGTCACCATGACGCGTGCGCCGCCGTTGCGGAGCGATTGGGCTGAGCCTTTGCCGACGTCGCCGAAACCCGCAACGCAAGCGACTTTACCGGCGAGCATAACATCGGTTGCGCGGCGAATTGCGTCTACCAGCGACTCTTTGCAGCCGTAAAGATTGTCGAATTTCGACTTGGTCACGCTGTCGTTGACGTTGATCGCCGGGAAAGGCAGTTCACCCTTTTTGGCGATTTCATAAAGACGATGAACGCCGGTGGTAGTCTCTTCCGAAACGCCCTTCAGGTTCTTGACAGTTTCGGTCAGGTAGCCGGGCTTTTTGGTAATGAATGCCTTCAAAGCGCGCTGGAATTCAACTTCTTCTTCGTTCTCCGGTTCGGCAAATGTTTCGCCGCGCTCGAGCTTTGCACCCCAAAGCGCAAACATCGTGGCATCGCCGCCATCGTCGAGAATGATGTTCGAGGTGATGTCGTCACCCCAGTTAAAGATACGACCGACATAATCCCAATAATCGGCAAGGCTTTCGCCCTTTACCGCGAACACCGGGATATCCTTGGCCGCAATCGCGGCGGCGGCATGGTCCTGGGTCGAGAAGATATTACAAGTTGCCCAGCGTACCTCGGCACCAAGGGCGGTGAGCGTTTCGATCAGCACGGCGGTTTGAATCGTCATGTGCAGCGATCCTACTATACGCGCGCCTTTCAACGGCTGCGACGCACCGAACTCGCTGCGCAACGCCATAAGGCCGGGCATTTCGGTTTCGGCAATGTTGATTTCTTTACGGCCAAAGTCGGCCTCGCCGATATCGGCGATGACATAATCGTTGAAAGCCACGGGCTTGGTCTCCGGTAGGGGTTGTGATGCGCCCGCCCTTAGCCGTGGCCTCCAACGAAATCAAATATAAAGATTGCTTTATATGATTATGGACGTGTTGCCATCCGGCTCGGGCAAACGCCGCCCGGCAGTGGCGACGCGTTTATCACGTTATCAGCCGCCGCTGCCAATGTCGCCACGCCATGATGCTGCGAAGCCAGATCATTTGCCAATTCCTTTAACTCCCGGCAATTCATAGTGGCATGTCCGGTGCCGTAGCTGTTGGCAAAGCCGATCGACATACGGTCGAGCGCGTTTTCCGCACCTTTTGCACCGGTAGTCTGGGC
>JANONL010000342.1:0-2146 GCA_031420815.1 Sphingomonadales bacterium
ACGGCCGCCGGTTCTTTCACCGTGGCGGGGTCTTCACCGGGATAAGCAGCGGCGCGCATCTTCGTGCGGGTGCGACCGGGATCGACTATTGCCGTGCGGACCCGAGAGAGGTTCTTCACTTCCTCGCCGTAACTTGTGACCAAAGCCTCCAAAGCCGCTTTCGACGCGCCGTAAGCGCCCCAGAACGCACGCGGCGTGGCACCGACGGAAGAGGTGAGGGCAACCAACCGCCCCGCATCGCTTTTGCGGAGCAACGCATCGAAGGACGCGATCATGACCTGTTGGGCGATAACGTTCAGCGTCAGCACGCGGTTGAATTCAGTACCGTCGATCGCAGGAACCGGCGCGAGTGTGCCCAGCATGGCAGCATTCAGGACCAATATGTCCAGCTTGCCCCAGCGCTCAGTCACCGCCGCTGCCAACCGGGCGATGCTGTCGCCATCGGTCAGGTCGAGCGGTGCAATAGTGGCATAGCCGCCTGCGTTGAAAATCGTGTCTTCGACCGCCTCCAGGTCTTTGGCATTGCGCGCGGTGAGCACGACATGCGCTCCCTGGGCCGCCAAAGCTATCGCTGTCGCCGAACCGATACCGCGACTGGCACCGGTCACCAGCGCTATTTTGTCTTCAAACCATGCAAGCACGCTCAGGCCGATTTCCGCTCACTGAGCAGCACCAGTTCGCTTTGCTCGGTTTCTTCATGATCGGTCAGGCTGGTGGGATAGTCACCGGTAAAGCACGCGTCGCAATATTGCGGTTTGCCCTGATGCCGTGCATCTTCGCCCAGCGCCCGGTAAAGCCCGTCGATAGACACGAACGCCAAACTATCGGCCTGAATAAACGCACGCATTTGCTCGATATCCATGTTACTGGCGAGCAGTTTGGAGCGCTCAGGCGTGTCAACGCCGTAAAAGCAGCTGTTCATCGTCGGCGGGCTGGCGATCCGCATATGCACCTCTGCCGCCCCTGCCTCGCGCATCATCTGCACGATTTTAAGGCTGGTGGTACCGCGGACGATCGAATCGTCGATCAGCACGATTTTCTTGCCCGCGACCAGATTACGGTTGGCGTTGTGCTTAAGTTTGACGCCCAGATGGCGAACGCCGTCTCCGGGTTGGATAAAGGTCCGGCCGACATAATGCGACCGGATTATGCCAAGTTCGAACGGGATACCGGCGGCTTCGGCATAACCAAGCGCGGCCGGCGTGCCACTGTCGGGAACGGGTATAACGTAATCGACATCGACGCCATTTTCACGCGCAAGTTCCGCGCCGATAGCCTTGCGCACGGTGTAAACGCTGTTCCCGTCAACAATCGAATCGGGCCGCGAAAAATAGACATGCTCGAAAATGCAGGGGCGCGGGGACAGGGTGATGAACGGCTTGTGCGATGCCACGACACCTTCGCGCACCACGACCAACTCGCCGGGTTCAATCGAACGGATGAATTCCGCGCCGACAATATCGAGTGCCACAGTTTCAGATGCGAAAATGATCGATTCGCCAAGCTTGCCCATCACCAACGGTCGGATGCCGAGCGGATCGCGGCAGGCGATCATGCCTTCATTGGTAAGGCAGATGAGCGAATAAGCCCCCTCGACCCGCTTCAACGCGTCGATCAGCCGGTCGAGCAGCGTACGGTAACCCGATGTCGCCACCAAATGGATGATAACCTCGGTATCCGACGTCGACTGGAAAATCGAACCGCGCCGCACAAGGTCGCGGCGGACCGTCATTGCGTTGGAGATATTGCCGTTATGCGCGACCGCAAATCCGCCCGACACCAGATCGGCATAAAGCGGCTGCACATTGCGCAGCGACGTTTCACCGGTTGTCGAGTATCTGACATGGCCAATCGCGCTGCCGCCCTTCAATCCGTCGATAATTTCTTCGCGGTCGAAGTTTCCGGCCACATGGCCCATCGCGCGGTGGGTGTGAAATTCCTCACCATCGAAGCTGCTGATGCCTGCGGCTTCCTGTCCGCGATGTTGCAGCGCGTGGAGCCCCAACGCAACCATCGCCGCCGCACCTTCGACGTCGCAGACGCCAAAAATACCGCACTCCTCGCGCAATTTGTCGTCATCCAAAGGATTGGTGGTTAGCATGTCCATATCGAATCCGCCCGAGGTTCGCTGGCAGGCGTATAGGGA
>JANONL010000343.1:0-2188 GCA_031420815.1 Sphingomonadales bacterium
CAGATGTCGGCGAATTGAGCCGGATATCCGAAAGCACTTGTGCCGCCGCATCGCGACCGCCAAGCCCGAAGGCAAGGGCGAACGCCACCGCAGCACCAACCGCCAATGCACCGAACGCATATTCAATGATCGGGCCGCCGATATCCATCTGCTGCAGGCCGATGAAGATAAACAAGGCGACTGTCAGCCAGTAAGCAATATTAGGTGCTAGACCAGCCCCGGTTGCATCGGCAATCAGGTTTTGTAGGATGCGGGCAACAAGGACGCCCAGCGCAATCAATACTGCGCCGAACACGACATTACCAGCCTGCGCCAACACCGTTTCCAGCATGTTGGTTAGCTGCGGGAAGCCGAGCATATTGGTCGCCGCAATCGCAAAAAAGATCATTATCGCAATCGTGACAATCGTGGCGATCAGTCCCGATGCCGTGCGACCTTCGGGCAGTACGCCGAGTTCGTTGATCGCCCGGTCAGCACCGAGGCTGGGAAGCAGGTCGCGTATCAGACCGGCAACCCAGCGCGAGATCACATAACCGAAACCCAAAAGGATGCAGGCACCGATAATCAACGGAACCGCTTGAAACACCATGTTGAGCAGATTTTGTGCCGGACCTGTGATGGCCGCGATATCGAGGATATCGAGCGCGCCGATAGCAAACGGAATAATCACAAGAACATACGCGATGGTGCCGATTGTCTTGCTGATCGCGCTATTTCCGGTAACCGCCTCGACGCCGCCCATATTGGCCCAGCGGTCGAGGTTGATTGTGGTCAATGTCGTTTCTGCCAAGTCGCGGACGATCCGGGCAACAATCGTTCCGACAAAGAAGATTGCGACGGCAAACACAATATTATCGATATAGCCGATGAAATTGCCGAGCAATCCTTCGACCGGTGTGATGACGCTATTGAAGCCGAGTTGCTGGAGGACAACGAGCAAACCAACCAGCCAGATGAGCAATGATACAATTCGTCCGAGCGCCATGCCGACGCTTTCGCCGCTGGAGGTGCCGCGTCTGAATAACGGGATCTGGTCCACCATACGCGCAAATGTCCATTTGGCGGCTTTCGCCAGTGCCCATGTTATCAATATAATGACGGCCGCAATGGCCAGTTTTTGCGCCCAGACCAGGAATAATTCCTGGTCAAATGCGTAACCCGCAATTTGCATACTCTCCATAATAGCTCCCCCCTTATTTCGCGACCCCGAAGGTCTTCAGAAGCGAAAGAAATCTATCATGGAATCAAGACTCTGGCAAATATTTGCTGCATTTATGTTGCGCAGCAATTTTTACGATTCAATCCAGTGACTTGCGGTCCCGGCGTAACGCATCCCAATGAGTAAGGCGTTCTTTTATCTTTGCTTCAAAACCGCGTTCAACCGGTTGGTAATAATCCGCAGGTTGCATTCCATCGGGCCAATAATTCGCACCTGAAAAGCCTTCATCGTTTTCATGGTCATAGGCGTAGCCTTGGCCGTAACCGATATCTTTCATCAGTTTGGTAGGAGCGTTCAAAATGTTCGCAGGCGGCATTAGCGAACCGGTTTCCCTCGCTGATTTCCAGGCCGATTTTTGCGCCATATACGCCGCGTTCGATTTTGGCGCGGTAGCGCAATAAAGGCAGGCCTGCACAATCGCCAGTTCACCTTCGGGGCTTCCCAGAAAGTCATAAGCGTCTTTGGCTGCCAGGCATTGGACCAGCGCCTGCGGGTCGGCGAGGCCAATGTCTTCGCTAGCGAAACGGACCAAACGGCGCAGCACGTAGAGCGGCTCTTCGCCAGCGACCAACATTCGCGCCATCCAGTATAATGCCGCTTGTGGGTCGGAGCCGCGCAGGCTTTTGTGCAGCGCAGAGATCAGGTTATAGTGGCCCTCCCGGTCTTTGTCGTAAATGGGCATCCGACGCTGCAAGAGCATCGCCATGGCAGGAGGGTCGAGTGGATTTTCAATCGCAATCGAGAACAATGTTTCGGCCTGATTGAGAAGGAAACGACCGTCGCCATCGGCGCTGTGGATCAACGCTGTTCGCGCTTCAGCGGTGATAGGCAACGATCGCGCCTCGACCGCTTCGGCGCGGTCGAGCAAAGTCGCCAGTGCCATTTCATCAAGGCGGTTCAACACCATTACCTGCGTCCGCGACAGCAAAGCGGCGTTCAGTTCGAACGACGGGTTCTCGGTTGTGGCAC
>JANONL010000344.1:0-3601 GCA_031420815.1 Sphingomonadales bacterium
GCGGCGCATGGGCTCTATCTGCGTTATGGCTTTGAATATTGCCCGCCGTTCGGCGAATATGTTGAAGACCCGTTCAGCCGGTTTATGACCTTGGCGCTTTGACGGCTAGCAAGGGGATTTTGCGTTTCATAAAAGCCGCAAGGGCAAAAGATAAAAATGGGCGCAGCCCTATTCAATTCCCAAAGCCAGACATTGGAAGGCGAAAAGAATTAGTGAGGGGCTGACGCCCTTATTTCCTTTTTCCTTTGCGGCTTTTATGAAACGCATAACCCAGTCTATCCGGCTGACCCTATGTTGGTTGTGAAGCGCGTCGCTTGCAGTTAGAGGCGCAGGCAAACTAAACGGAGTATTTCATGCCCAAACTCATCCTCATCCGCCACGGCCAGTCGCTGTGGAATCTGGAAAACCGGTTCACCGGCTGGTGGGATGTCGATGTGACCGAATTGGGCGTGGCCGAGGCAAAGGCTGCTGGGCAGTTGATGAAGGCAAAGGGCATTGCGCCGGACATTTGCTTTACCAGCGTGCAGACGCGGGCGATCAAGACGCTCAATCTGGCGCTAGAGGAAATGGGACGGTTGTGGTTGCCGGTGACCAAGGACTGGCACCTCAACGAACGCCATTATGGCGGGCTGACCGGGCTCGACAAGGCCGAAACAGCGGCCAAGCACGGCGACAAACAGGTTAAAATCTGGCGCCGCAGTTTCGACATTCCACCGCCGCCGCTAGAGGCTGGTTCACCTTATGACCTGTCATCCGACCCGCGCTATGCCGGAATATCTATCCCCAACACAGAGAGCCTGAAAGACACCATTGCCCGCGTGCTGCCATATTGGGAAAGCGCAATCGTCCCGGAATTGAACGCGGGCAAGACTGTGCTGATCTCCGCCCACGGCAATTCGCTCCGTGCGTTGGTCAAGCATTTGTCAGCGATATCTGACGACGATATTACCAGCCTTGAAATCCCGACCGGACAACCGATTGTCTATGAACTGGATGCCGATCTAAACGGCGAGCGTTATTATCTGTCGGAGCGCTAAGCGTTAAATTAACGGGCCGACGCCTTTTGCTTGCTTTGCCGTATACATCGACCGGTCGGCGCGAAGCAATAACTCGGACGGTTTGACGCCGGGTTCAATCACAGTGTGGCCTGCGGATATGCTGGGGGTGAGCTTGGTACCGTGATGCTCGATGCCGAGCTTGCCAACCACTTTGGCAATGCGTTCGGCCTTACCGGGAAGTTCCGCCGCAGGGATGTTATCCAGAAGTATCGCAAATTCATCGCCGCCGACACGCGCGACCAGATCCGAACGGCGCACTGCGGTCAACAACGCCTGGGCAATGCTGGTGAGGATAACATCGCCCGCCAAATGGCCGTGCAGGTCATTCACCGCCTTCAAATTATCGACATCGATGAACAGCAGCCCGTAATGTCCGCCATAACGGTGTGCACGCCAGCACCAGCGATCAAGTTCCTCCATAAAGTGGCGGCGGTTGAACAATGGGGTCAACGTGTCGCACACCACCAGCCGCTCAAGTTCGGCTACCCGCGCCTTCAGTTGCCTGTTTTCGCGTTCGAGCGCCGTTGGCGATTTGGCGACACCCATAGCGGACTTATCATCCGCATCCCTGTTCAAGTTCATAAGCCCCCGATATTCCATGCGACCCGGGGTATCTTTTGTTATCATTGCCCTCAACCAGATTTCCCGCAAAAAAGCAAGAGTTTACAGTTTTCCGCGACCGAACACGGCGCGTAACTTCAAAACCAATCGCCAATTGCGCGTATAGACACTCGTCGCTAAGGGAAGACGCTTGCAAGTTCAGAACAAATCGGGACGAGACTAAAGTGAGCGAAGCAAAACCAGTTATCGGCATCATCATGGGCAGCCGTTCGGATTGGGAGACGATGCGCGAAGCATCTGCGACCCTTGCGGCACTCCATATTCCGCATGAATGCAAGGTGGTATCGGCGCACCGCACGCCCGACCGTCTTTATGAATATGCCAAGGGCGCAGCGGATCGCGGGCTGAAATGCATCATTGCCGGCGCAGGCGGTGCCGCGCATCTGCCGGGTATGGCGGCGTCGATGACACGGTTGCCTGTGCTAGGCGTGCCGGTGCAGTCGAAAGCGCTGGATGGTATGGATAGTTTGTTGTCGATCGTGCAGATGCCCGCCGGGATTCCGGTTGGCACGCTGGCCATTGGCAAGGCGGGTGCGACCAATGCGGCTTTGTTGGCGGCGGCAATGTTGGCGACCAGCGACGACGCGTTGGCTACCCGGCTGGAAGAATGGCGCGCGGCCCAAACCGCATCGGTTGCCGAGACTCCCGAATGAGTACGCGTTTATGACTGGAGCTTTGGCCCCGGGTTCAATGATTGGCATATTGGGTGGCGGTCAGCTGGGCCGGATGCTTGCGATTGCAGCGGCGCAACTCGGTTATCGCTGCCACATTTATGCGCCGCCGGGGGACAATATCGCCGCCGACGTTGCAGCCGATACGACGATTGCGGCCTATGACGATCTCGATGCGCTGAAGGCATTTGCGCGAAGCTGCGACGTGGTGACGTTCGAATTTGAAAATGTGCCCGTGCTGCCGCTTAAAGCCATCGCCTGCGATGTGCCGATCCATCCGCCGTTGAAGGCATTGGAAGTGGCGCAGGACCGCGTCGAAGAAAAGGAATTTGTCCGCAAGCTCGGGGGTAAGACGGCGAAATTTGCAGTCGCCCGCAGCGAAATCGAACTGGACGCCGCCGCCGCCGCCGTCGGCACGCCCGCAATCCTGAAAACGATCCGCATGGGCTATGACGGCAAGGGGCAGGTGCGGATTACCGACGAAAGCGATCTCGCCAGCGCATGGCGCCGGGTCGGTTCGCAACCGGTGATTGCCGAAGCCGTTGTCACGTTCGACGCGGAATTTTCGGTCATTCTGGTGCGCGGCACGGATGGCGAAATCCGGTATTGGGACAGCCCCCGCAACCATCACCAGGACGGCATACTGGCGACATCGTCGCTGCCCGCCGGGCCGCTGATCGAAAGCCAGCAGGTCGCCGCGCGCAAAATGGCGGCGGCGGTTGCGGACGCGCTCGATTATGTCGGCGTGCTCACCTGCGAATTCTTTGCCAGCGGCGAAGGGCCATTGTTCAACGAGATAGCTCCACGCGTCCACAATAGTGGCCACTGGACAATAGAGGGTGCCGAAACCAGCCAGTTCGAAAACCACATCCGCGCGGTTTGCGGCCTGCCGCTGGGTAGCACAGCGACGGTCGCCGAACGGGTCGAGATGCAGAATCTGATCGGCAAAGATGGCGAACGCTGGCTGCAATTGCTCGGTGATCCGGCGGCGAACGTGCATCTCTATGGCAAGGCGCAAGCCAGGGCGGGACGCAAAATTGGTCACGTCACCCGCTTGTATCGCTAGGCCATGCACGTTACGCGGAGTATATGAATCATCCCGAAATTATCCTTGTTCTGGCGCGCGCATCCAATGGAGTGATCGGGAGTGAAGGTGGTATGCCCTGGCACATCCCCACCGACCTGCGTCATTTCAAGCAACTGACCAAAGGCCGCCCGATGATTATGGGGCGCAAGACGTTCGACAGCCTG
>JANONL010000345.1:0-2978 GCA_031420815.1 Sphingomonadales bacterium
TGCGCCGCTGGCTCTGGTACTGCAAGCGCCGTTTCCAGAACCACCATCGATCCAGCCGGTTGCGGCATTGTATCCGTCGCCAGCGGAAGCGTTACGGCCGCTGTTTCCAGTGGTGCGAGCACGGGCAAAGACGTCGCCAGAACTGGTTCGACGACGGGTGCAATGTCGTTAATCGCAACCGATACCAAAGCCACGGCAATGTCCGGCACATCGGGCATAACCACGCCGACCGCAGGAGCGGACATTATGTCAGCGGTTGGCGCGACGGCATCTGCCGCCAACGCCGTCACGAGCGGCGTACCATCCGCCAACGGTGCCCCGGCAGAGTCCACCGCGATAGCCGGTTCGACGGTGACCGCCGACGCCTGCGTTACAGCGGCTGTTTCAGCTTTTTCCGTTATGTCTCTGACCGCGGCTTCTAACGCACCGAGGTCTGCCAAGGCAGCCGCGGGCGCTATCGCGTCGGACGTCGGAACGACCGCAACGGCGGTTGCCGGAGCGATTGGTCGGCTTTGGATTTTTTCAATAACCGGCAGCGCTGCGGTCGCTACCGCAATCACTGGGGTCGTTGCCGGGAATGCCGCAACATTGTCTGAGTCTGCGGTCAAGACCGAGCTCATCGTCGCTACCGAGGCGGTGAAAAGTAAGATGCTACGAGTTTTCATTTTTCTTCTCCCCTCAATTGTTCGCTGTAACTTCGACGCGGCGGTTGGTTGGATTGCGTTCGCCATCAGCAGTGCTGACTTTGGGTTCGCTTTCACCTCGACCGGAAATCGCCAAGGCCGATCCGGCAACGCCGACTTCACGCATTTTAGCGGCGACGGCATCGGCACGGCGGCGGGAGAGCGGTTCGTTGTAACCGTCCGATCCCGAACGGTCGGTGTGACCGACAACGGTAAAGCTGGTCCAGCCGCACGGCACCATGTTCTCCGAAACGAAACGGATCGTCTCGTCGGTGTTGGCAGGCAATGCAACCGAGTCCCAATCAAAGAAGAAGGTTGCCGCAAGCGGTGTGTCGCATGCCGCCGTCCGTGGGCGCGGTGCGGGCGGTTCGGGCATCGCCACAACCTGCGTTGCTGGTGCCTGGGTCATCAAGCGATGATATTTTTCACACCGCGAAAGGCTTTCCTTATCACGGGTAGATGTCTTCAGAAAACCGGTCGCAATGCCGCACCAGACCTTTGCTTCCGATGCATAGGTATAACTGCTGCCGAGCGATGCCAGCACCGACGGGTTGGTCGTCGCCGCCAACGCATCATCATAGCGCCGCTGGACCTCGGGCCGCAGAGACCCGACCTCCATCGACATCAAGTCGACCTCCTGCGCAAAGGCTGGTTGCGAAATACAGATAACTGCCCCCGCCGCCATTGCCATCAAATAAGATGTTTTCATGATTATTTACCTCCGAAGCATATTTTTTTGTTTATTATGAGTTATTTGAAGCTAATTCCTGCATTTGTGAACCGAAGATATCGACGTGGTCCAGCATTGGTGAATGAAATGCGTCAATTGCACTGTCGAGCACGCCCGCCAGCAGATCATGGGTATCAGCCCCGCCCTTCTGGATGCTGTCGGTTGTTTCGATCAAATTGTCGGTGAACGCATCAATCAGCCGGTCGACCATCAGATCAGGCATGGCATTGCGGATCGCATCGTCAACAGGTGTTGCCGGATTGTCGTTCACAGCCGCTGCCGGTGAAAACGCCGCGATATCGAGCATATTGTGCATTACATTGTCGTTACCGAACGCGAAGGCCGGGCCGGTCGCATGCACGCTTTGCGGCTCGACACTGTCGCCCAGCAAACTGGACACATGTGACGATGAAACCGCCGGCATATCGATCCGGAAGTCGGCATCGTCCGCCGCCCGAAGGCTGCTATCGACGTCGCCGGAGCGCTGGACAAAGTCACCCGACGGCGCAAAGGCCATTTGCACCGTAGCCGGATGCAGGTCAGCGATGACAACCGGTTCAAAGCCGCCGGTGAAAGTTCCACTTTCACTGACAACACGGCCCGGCAAATCATTATCGATGTTGTTAGCCGCTGCCGGATTTTCATCCACGATCAATCCGACCAGCGATGCGGCGACAATCGAAGTCGTCAAATTACCGCTACGGACCTGGTTGGCTGAACGATTTTGAACCGCTGCGGTCAGGAAAGCCGCGTCGGCAACGATACCCGTGCTGCCGTCGGACTTGGTGTAAGCAGACTGCCCGGCAACAGCGACCTCGCCGTTCGCAGCAGAATAAGCCACACCATCGGATACCAGCCCGATGCTGACAATTCCGGCATCCGAAAGGCTGCGGAACTCGCCCGCATCGGTGACGCCGTTGCCATTTGCATCCTGCCATACCCCGAACAGGCCGAAATTATCATCGGCCGCAGTCAACACGCCGTCGTGGTTGCTGTCATAATCGGCGGCAAGTGCCTGCAAATCGGTCAGGCCATCGCGCGCAAAGACGATCTCGGCAGCGCTGGTCGCACGACCATCGCCGTTGGCATCGAATACGAGCAGGCCGTCATCCTTGCCGACCCAGGCCGTTGCTTCGGGCGATCCGTCGTTGTTGAAGTCGAAATACGCCCCTGCTGCGGCCGAGACAAATTCGACACCGTCGCCGTCAAGATCGAGCGCAACCGGTGCAGCCACTGCGGCGACCGACACATTGGTCACGACGCCATTGATAAGCACCTGCACCGTGACCGGCGTCGGTACCCCGGTCAGCGTCGCGACGGTCACATAATTGTTCGCGCCGCCGTCGAGATCGACCTGCAACTGGCCGGTCCCGGTCAGGTAACGGACATAACCGCCAGTCAGGATGTTGGTGCCAGTCGCAACCGACACCAGCTGCACCAGATTGACGACATCGCCCGCCGCATAATCAGTGATAACATCAACCTGTGCGACTTCGGCAATCGCGCCGCGATCAATGACGAACTTGTCATTGCCAGCGCCACCGGTGAGTGTGTTGAGCCCAAGG
>JANONL010000346.1:0-4987 GCA_031420815.1 Sphingomonadales bacterium
ACCACTGCCCAGCCGAATTATGGCGCGCCAACCGATGAAAATGGCCGAAACGGTGATCAAAACCACCTGCATCAGCGCCGAAAGAGCCTCTGCCTTGCCATGTCCGAACCGGTGATCATCGTCGGCGGGCATCGCGGCATAACGCACGCTGAACAAGGTTAGCAACGATGCCAATACGTCGAAGCCGGTGTCGGCAAGCGAGCCGAGCAGCGCAACCGAGCCGGTTTCTGCCGCCGCATAGATTTTCAGCGCAAGCAGGAACAACGCCATGCTGACGCTGGCAATTGCGGCGCGCGCGGTCAGGCTGCCGTGCGCTTCGTGATGATGGTTATGGGCCAGACTCAATTTACCTCTCCGTTCGCTCTGAGTTTGTCGAACGGCGAGGGCGCGCAAACATGCTTCGACAAGGTCAGCACGAATGGCAAATAAACGTCGGTCACGGGTAAAGCATCCCCGCTGTCCAGCTGTCATTATGCCGTTCATAAAGCCAACGTTCGTGCAGACGGAATTCGCGATCCTGCCAGAACTCGATACGCTGCGGCGTTACCAGCCAACCCGACCAATGCGGTGGACGAGGGACGTCGCTGTCCTCGAACCGCGCTTCCATTTCAGCAAAGCGTGCCTCGAATGTTTCGCGGCTATCAAGCGGGCGCGATTGGTCGGATGCCCAGGCGCCGATCTGCGAATTGCGCGAGCGAGTCGCGAAATAGGCGTCGGCGATCGCGTCATTGACCGGATTGGCCTCACCTTCGATCCGGATTTGCCGCCGCAGCGATTTCCAGTGAAACAGCAGGGCGACATTCTGATTATCCGCCAGCTGCATCGCCTTTCGGCTTTCGAAATTGGTGTAGAATGTAAAGCCGCCATGTGCGCCCAGGTCGCTCCCATGCCCCTTCAACAGCACCATCCGTACCGAAGGCTGGCCATCGGCACCCGTGGTCGCCAGCGCCATGGCGTTCGGGTCATTGGGTTCGCTGGTGTTCGCTTCGACGTACCATTCGTCAAACAACATAAAGGGATCTGGTCTTTCCATAAGCTTGCGATAGGCTAAGCTTGTGGTGGATAAAAGAGGGAAGGGAAGTTTATGCCTTGGGAACAGATATTCGGGTTCGCAAATCTCTGGGCGATGCTGTGCTGGGTCGTGCTCGCCTTCGCACCGAAGCGTGAGCAGATTGTGACGCCGTTGTTTTACGCAGGTGTAGGTTTGCTCGCGTTAAGTTATGCGGTGCTGATCGTAAGCTTGTTGGGCGGGATGATCGGCGGCGGGACCGGAAGCACAGGCGGCACGCCCGATTTCACCTCGCTGGCCGGTGTGCAGGCGCTATTCGATAGCCAGGGCGGCGCGACCATCGGCTGGATTCATTATCTGGCATTCGACCTGTTAGTTGGCATCTGGGTCGCGCGTAACGCCGACCGGCACGGCTATCTCCGAATCGTGCAAATCCCGATCCTGTTTTTCGTTTTCATGGCTGGACCTTTGGGACTGATATTGTATCTGATTTTGCGGCTGACTTGTAAGGGCAGGCCGGAAAATTCGACAGTCCCGAGTTGACATATCAGGCGCAATCCCGATTTAGAGTGCTAGAAGACTAATACAGGGAAACAAATGGCCGAGCCTTATTCTATCTTGGGGGTATCGAAAGGCGCGGACGCGAAAGCGATCAAGAGCGCCTATCGCAAACTCGCCAAGGAACTGCATCCCGACAAGCACCCGGATAATCCGCAAGCGGCTGACAAGTTCAGCGAAGTGACGCGCGCGTACGACCTGCTGTCCGATGCCGGAAAGCGCGCGCAATATGATCGCGGCGAGATCGACGAAAATGGCCAGCCCCGCGGCTTTGGCGGCGGTGGTTTTGGCGGAGGAGCGGCTGGTCCCGGTGGCGCAAACTTCGATTTCGGCAGCAGCGGCATTGATCTCGGCGATATCTTCGACGGTCTGTTCGGCGGCGGTGGCGCGCAAGCCCGCCCCGGCCCGCGTCCACAACAAGGGCCACCCCCCAAGGGTGCGAACATCGCGTATGAACATCTGGTGTCATTCACCGACGCAGCGACTTTGACACCGCAGCGGATCATCTTGCGCGATGGCAAGACTGTAGAATTCAAACTGCCAAAGGGTGTCGTTGCCGGTCAGCAAATCCGCATTCCCGGCAAAGGTCAGCCCGGCCTCGGGGGCAATGGCGACGCGATGGTGACGCTAAAAATCGGCAAGCACCCGCATTTCGTCCGCGATGGCGACCATGTCCGCATCGACCTGCCAATTTCGCTAAAAGAGGCGGTTGTCGGCGGCAAAGTCAAGGTGCCCACGGTCGACGGCGCGGTGATGCTAACGGTGCCGCCCAAAACCAACTCGGGCGCGACAATGCGCATCAAGGGCCGCGGTTTTAGCGGCAAAGCGGGCGAACGGGGCGATCAGCTGGTGACATTGATGATCCATCTGCCGACTGACGCAGACACGCTTGCCACGCTGGGTGAAATGTTGTCCGACGAAGCGGTTCGCACAGAACTGAATGTCTGAGCATTCCCCGCTTTCCCCTGAAGCGCGCGCGCATCACGCCAATACGCATGGCGAGAGCGAGGCACGATGGTTCTCGCATCTCAATACGCCGCAGCAACTGTGGGAAGTGGTGAAACGCGTCTTCGTCGGCGTCTACAGCGAAGGCTTCGTCCATGCAGGTAATTTTGCTTATTTGTCGCTGGTAGTGCTTTTTTCATTTTGCATCGTCGCCGCAGCAATTGCGGGTGCATTTGGACAGACACAATCTGGTCTGGCGCTCATCAACGCGTTTTTCCAGACGGTGCCTCCCGGCGTTGCCGACGCATTGCGCGGCCCGGTGGAAAGCGCCATGACCGCACGATCCGGGCCATTATTGTGGTTCGGCGCAGCGGTCAGCCTTTGGACGACCGCAAGCCTGATCGAGACCATCAGAGACGTCATGCACCGGTCATATGGTACTGAACCGCACCTGTACTTCTGGCAGTATCGCCTCGGTTCGCTGGGGACGGTGGTGTTTTCAGTGGTGTTGGCGATGGTCGCGTTCAGCGCGCAAATATTGGTGACGGCGATTGAGGGGCTGGTCTACCGCTTCATCCCTTCCGCCGAAAATGTCGCGGCATATTTCGCGCTGGGAAGGTTCGTGCCATTCTTGATATTATTTGCGGCGATTTACCTTATCTTTCGCAGCCTGACCCCGCAAAAATATCGCAATCGCATCTATCCCAAATGGCCGGGCGCGGCATTGGTTAGCCTATGGTGGCTGGGATGCACCGCGCTTTTGCCGTTGTTCCTCTCGACGGTTAGCAACTACGACGTAACCTATGGCAGCCTGGCCGGTGTCATGGTCGCGCTCATCTTCTTCTATCTCATCGGGCTGGGAATGGTAACCGGCGCGCAGTTGAATGCGGCGCTGGCCAACCGGCACGAAAATGGCCTAAGGGCGAAGCAGCCCGATTTATTTGAAGAATGAGGATTTTATGAGCGGATTAATGGCTGGAAAACGCGGCCTTATCATGGGGCTTGCGAATGACAAGTCGCTGGCATGGGGCATCGCCCAGCGCCTGAATGCCGAAGGCGCGGAACTGGCTTTCAGCTATCAGGGCGAAGTCATGGAGAAGCGCGTCCGTCCGCTCGCCGCGCAACTGGGCTGTGATTTTCTGATCGATTGCGATGTGTCCGACATGGCCAATCTTGACCGGGCATTTGCGACGCTGGGCGATAAATGGCCGACGATCGATTTCGTTGTTCACGCCATTGGCTTTACCAACAAAGACGCACTTCGCGGCAAATATTTCGACGTGACGCTTGAAGATTTCCTGATGACAATGAACGTCAGCGTTTACAGCTTTACCGCTGTCGCCAAGCGCGCAGCCGCGATGATGGCACCGCTCGATGCTGAAACGGGTCAGGGCGGCGGGTCGATGCTGACTTTGTCGTACTATGGCGCTGAAAAAGTCATCCCGCATTACAACGTCATGGGCGTGGCCAAGGCGGCGCTGGAGGCATCGGTCAAATATTTGGCAAACGATGTCGGCCCCGACGGCATCCGCGTTAATGCGATCTCGGCCGGACCGATCAAGACTTTGGCGGCGTCGGGTATCGGCGATTTCCGTTATATCCTGAAATGGAACGAGCTGAATTCGCCTCTGCGCCGCAATGTGACTATTGATGATGTTGGTGCTTCGGCGCTCTATTTCCTGTCCGATTTGGCGGCCGGCGTGACCGGCGAAACGCACCATGTGGACGCAGGTTATCACACCGTCGGCATGAAGCAGGAGGATGCTCCTGATATCGGGTTAGCGTGACGATTGCGGTCGCAATCAACCACTTGCAAATAGCTATCCCCGCCGGGGGTGAGCCAGAGGGCAGGCGGTATTTCACTGACTTGCTCGGCCTCATAGAAATACCGAAACCGGCTGTGTTGGCGGTGAGGGGAGGCTGCTGGTTCGCTATCGGTAATCAACAAATTCATCTCGGTGTCGATCCAGACTTCAGCTGTGCCAAAAAAGCACATATCGCATTGAATGTTGATAATCTGGATGCCATGCGTCAACGTCTGGAAGCGGCGGGTTTCGTGGTGCAGTATGACGCTGCGCAAAAGTCGAATTTTTTCAGCGAAGATCCGTTCGGTAACAGGATGGAATTTGTCGAAAAAGGGGGCTGAAAATGCATAGCAACGAACTCTATCTGCTCCTCGCGGGCTGTGCCATTCTTGTCGGACTGCACGGCTATTGGCATGCTCGCCATTATTGGGAAGGCCTGCCACCTATATTAGACGCGTTTGTGTCGATGATGGGTTTCTTGGGCATCATCGGCGTGTTTGTCTTTGCGGGGCGCGTGGGCGGCGAATATGGCCATCCGCATGCGGCGCGGGTGCTGGCGGTGGCGGTTTCGCTGATTTTCTACCGCGCGATCCGAACCTGGATCGGCAAGGAGCAGGTCCGGTATCGCAAGCTGCGGGTCAAAACCAAAGATGACATTGCCAATTGACCG
>JANONL010000347.1:0-2124 GCA_031420815.1 Sphingomonadales bacterium
CATTTTCTGGAACGCCATTCGTCATCAAATGCTGGCTTTTTTGCCAGTATCAGTGCGAGCACAGCTACTGCGACCTACCGGCGACTAATGCAGACTGCGAATATTCCGGAAACACTATACTAAATCCGTTGTTCGCGCCGCCAACGCCGCCGCCCGAAACGCCGCGTGCCCATCGGCAATGCGTGCCTCACAGAAAGGGAAGATCGAGGCGGTGAGGACAAAGCAGGTGAGGACTAGCGTTACGCCGTCTACCAGACGCAGCAAATTGCCGACGCCACCGCTCGCGACCACGGCGATTGCCGCTACAGCATTTTTGCATCATGTGTAACCGAGCGTTATGCCGCCGCGAACAAGTGGCAGGACCGCATATCGGTTGGTCCATTCCCCGGGTTCGACGCCCGGCATTATTTGGAGAATTTTGATGAGCAACATGATCCTGAAACTGGCCGGTGCCGCTGCTGCGCTTTCCGCCGCCGCCACGCTGGCCGCTGCACCTGCTGCTGCCGCTGAAGGCAAAGAGCGCTGCTACGGCGTATCGCTCAAAGCCAAGAATGACTGCGCTGCCGGTCCCGGCACAAGCTGTGCAGGCACCTCGACCGTCGATTATCAGGGCAACGCCTGGAAATATGTCAAAACCGGCGCTTGTGAAAAAATGGGCGGATCGCTTTCGGCCAAGGCAGGCAATATGATGCCGGTTCCGATGAAGGGCTGAAACCCGCGCTCGTCATGCTGAACTTGTTTCAGCATCTTACTTCTCACCGTGTAAAGTAAGACCCTGAAACGAGTTCAGGGTGACGGGGTTGAATTGAAAGCATATGATTTGCGGATGGACATGACGCCTCTCTCGATGCAGCCAGCCCTCCCGACCGTTCTCTTTCCCACGGTCGGGATTGGTTTGAAGCCGCAGCATTATAGCGCGTTACTCGACCCCGTTTGCCCCTCGGGTCGCCCCAAATGGGTCGAGGTTCATCCGCAGAACTATTTCGGAGATGGTGGTCCGCCACACCGCTGGTTGACCGCCATCGCTGAAATTTATCCGTTGAGTTTCCATTCGGTCGGATTGTCGCTGGGTTCAGCGGACGGGCTGAACGCGCATGATCTGGATAGGCTGGCGATCCTGTGCGACCGCTATCAGCCTGCGTCGGTTTCTGACCATCTCAGTTTCTCGGGCAACGCGCATAACCGTTTTGCCGACCTGCTGCCGGTGCCTTACACTAAAGCATCGCTCGATCATTTCGCTGGCGAAATCGGCAAGATTCAGGACCGCCTAAAGCGCAATATCCTTATCGAAAATCCCTCCCGTTATCTTGCCTATCGTGGCGATGAAATGGGTGAAGTCGAGTTTACCGAGCGGCTTATATCGAAGAGCGGATGCGGCCTGTTGTTCGACATCAACAATGTCGAAGTTTCGGCCATCAATCTTGGCATTTCCGCCCAAGCCTATGTTGATACCATCGACCCCGATTGGGTCGGAGAAATCCATCTTGCTGGCCATGCGGTCGAGCATCACGACAGCGGGCCGTTGCTGATAGACGACCACGGCAGCCGCGTCACCGACACCACATGGAGCCTCTACCGCCGCTTCATCGAACGCGCGGGAGCCAAGCCGACGCTGATCGAATGGGATACCGATGTTCCGGATTATGCGGTGTTGATGGCGCAGGCGGATAAGGCGCAGGTGATTATGGACGAGGCTTGCCATGCCCACGCTGACTGACGCGCAGGCCAACTTCATCGACACGATCAATGACGGCCCCGACAGGCTCGACCCTATGCTGTTCGCCGGACCGCCCGACCGCGTGCTGCTAGCATTAAAGGCGCACGCCAACACAATCAGCTACGCGCGAATATGTGCGCTCGAAGAAACCTTCCCGCTCACCCGCCAGCATTTGGGCGATGCGGCCTTCAATAAACTCGCCCGCGATTTTGTTGAAACGAATGTTGTCAGAGCCAGCGATGTCAATCGGATTGGATTGAGCTTTCCCGAATTTCTCAGCGACGCGGCAACGCGGGAACTCGCGCAGATCGAATGGGCATGGCTTGAAAGCTACCACGCCGCCGAAGCTGGGCCGTTGACGCTCGGCGATTTGGCCGCGCTGGATGAAGCGGCCTTGTTGGCGCTGG
>JANONL010000348.1:0-2020 GCA_031420815.1 Sphingomonadales bacterium
CCAGCCGAATTTGAACCAGAAAATCGTCGATACACCGACCAGCTCGATGACCGTCGGCGCGATGTTGAACAGCAGGAAATAGAGCATGATATCGATGCTTTTGGTACCGCGCTCGATAACTTTGGTAACCGCGCCGGTGCGTCGGTTCATGTGGAAACGCATCGACAGATTGTGCAGATGGGCAAAGACATTTTCGGCTAGACGTCGCGTTGCATCCTGTCCCACGCGTTCGAACACGACATTGCGCAGGTTGTCGAACAGCACCCCGCCAAAGCGGGCGCCAGCATAGGCTGCAACGAGTGCGACGGCGATTATCGCACCCGATTCCATTCCGGGTGTCATCCGGTCGATGGCTTGCCCGTAAAGCCAGCCCATCGAAAACTGCACCAGCTTTGATACCAACACGAGCAACAGCGCAATGACGATCCGCACCCTTAGCGCCGGCTGCTCCTTAGGCCACAGATATGGCAGGAACCGTGCAAGCGTTTGCATGATCGCCGGTTCAGGGGCACCTTCGGCCATTGTTGATTGTGGTCGCATGTTCACGCTCTGCCCGACAGTAACAGCCATGTCGCCAATGCGTTCATGCCGGTGTAGGCCCAGTAAATGAAGGCGATGATCAGCGAGCCCTCATAAGCAAACAGCATGGCACCGGTCAGCATAAAAAACTCGATGCCATAACTACCATATTTGCCAAAATGCCTGCCGAAATAGAGTTTTGTGTCCTCTACAAACGGATGGCCCGATTCGGCCACCGCCTTGTGCATCGCGAAATTGGCGACCCCCATCAGGAAACAGAAGATCAATGCCATGGCCGGTTTAGCCGGCCTTGCGCTCTGCCCGCGCCTCGTTGCGTTCGGATTGCCGTTCGAGCGCAACCTTGATCATCGCGATAATCGGGTCGGCCAGCGCCAGCCCCAATACACCGAACAATGCGCCGAATAAAATCTGCGCCCCCAGCACCAAAGCGGGCGCCAGATCGACCGCGCGCTTTGCGACCATCGGCACAATCAGATAGCCATCGACCATTTGCACCACAAAATAGACAAATACAGCATAAAGCCCGACATCGACTCCAGCCGAAAAGCCGACCAAGATGATCAGCGCACCCGAAACGATTGCGCCGATATTGGGCAAAAATGCGAGCAGCCCGGTCAAAACGCCGAGCAATGCCGCCATCGGTACGCCGCCAAGACTGAGCAATATCCAGGTGCCGAAGCCTTCGACCGCCATGCCGATCAAGCGCCCGGCCATCAAGCGGCGCAAGACACTGCCGATGCGGTCGGCGGTGACGTAAAAACGTTCGCGCTGCGCCATGGGCAGCATCCACGCCACACCGCGTTCGTACATGCGCGGTTCGGCGGCGATGAAAATGGCGAGCACCAGCATCATTGCCATATTGGTCAGCGTGCCGACGACCGACGTCACTGCTGCGGTAACCCGGCCGACCGAGTTCAAGATCTGCGATCCGAAACCCTTTACGTCTTCCGCCGAAATGTCGAATCCGGCGGCCTGTATCTGGTCGCCAAGCTTTGCCACCTGTGTCTCGACCAAGACTTGCAAAGTGGCGGCCTGCGCGGCCAGTTCGGATCCGGTGAACATGAATGTCCAGTAGATGAAGCCGAACACACCGAGGACAACGATTGTCAGCCGGAACCCGCGCGGGATTGGAAGGATGCGACCGAGCAGTCTAGCCCCACCGTCGAACATCGCCGCCAGCACGAGGCCGCCGATGATGAGCAATATCGGTTGCGCCAGCCAAACCAGCGCGACAACCAAAGCAGCAAGCCCGATCCAGACCGACGCTTTTTTCAGTTCGGTGCGGATCAGCGGATCGTAGAGTTCGGTGGGGCCGATTTCTTCCTGAAAACCATCATCGACGACTGCGGCCGCCTTACGCGCGGTTCTGGCCTTTCGGGGTTTAGGTGTCGTGACATCATTCATTCGACTTCACCTGCTTGGGGCGGAGGCTGGTCCCGGCCCGGTCGCCGCGCAAAGACGTGTACCAACTGACCGGATT
>JANONL010000349.1:0-2721 GCA_031420815.1 Sphingomonadales bacterium
GCCGACCGAGCCCATGCTTGCCATATCGAGCCCTGCGCAAAAGCTGCGCCCCTCGCCCGATAACACAACTGCCCGAACCCCCTTCATCGCGGCTAGCTCTTCGCCAGCAGCGATAATTCCTTGAAACATTGCGGGGTCGAGGGCGTTCATCTTGTCCGCCCGCATCAGGCGGACATCGGCGACACCGTTCTCGACTATGATACTTACGCGGTCATTCATTTCCTTATCTCCATTCGTCCTGAGCCTGTCGAAGGACGTAAGCCCCGCCGCCTCGTGCTTCGACAAGCTCAGCACTAACGCGACGGCGTTGTCATCGGCCCAATGCAAATTCCACCAGCGGCAATTGGTCGTTGCCGAAATACATGTTGGTTTTGTCGACAAAGATTGTCGGCGAACCATAGCCACCGCGTTCGATGACTTCTTCGGTATTAGCGCGGAGCAATGCTTTCACCTCATCGGTCTGCGCCTTTGCGCGCATCGCCTCACCGTCTAGACCGACGCCGTTGGCTACCGCGACCAGCACCTCGGGATCGTCCAGATTTTCCTCCGCACCGAAATAGCTCTCAAACGCGGCCTTCGTAAATATGGTCAATGCAGGCATGTCGTCGGCCAAAGTGCAGGCCATCCGCATAGCGTTAACGCTTTTCGCCGGATGAAACGCGCTCGGGAAATTCATCTCCACCCCGGCCAGTGCCGCCCAATCCTTCAACACCCGCCAGCTATGTTTCAACTTGCGGTTATCGGTCGCCTCGCGCGCGGCATAGACCGACTGGTTCACTGCGTTGAACACACCGCCGACCAATATCGGCCGCAACCGAGCGCAACAACCGGTGCGCTCCATCACCCCGAACAAATTGGTGAACGCCAAATAGGTCCAGGGGCTGGACAAATCATAGAAAAATTCGATGCGTTCTTGGCCCATATCTGCTCTCCAACCCTGCTGAGGACATAGCATTGCGGCAGTTTTAATGAAGCGGTTAAATTCGGCACATCTTACCTAAGTTATAGCCTTATTGCACTGGTCTGCGAATTTACACATCTTGCCGCAGGTAACGCCGTCGGTTTCGCGTCTTAAATTGACATTAACCATATGCGGTCACAGTGCGTTGGATAGATAATTTTCCGTCCGGTCGATGATGGATAGGGGTATTGGGTGTTTGAAGGCAAGGATATGGGCTTTGCCGCCAATGGAGGGATGGGAACAATTGCGTTGGCTGGCGCGATGACCACGTCCTTGCGCCAGACGCCCGAGCGCTCCTGGCGCGAAAAGTTGGCTGAATTGGACCTCGTTCCCGATCTCGGCGAAGACATCGGCTCTGCCCGTTGGTTTCGCGGGCTCGGCAGCCTCACGTTGCTCAGCGTGTTCGCGCTCGCACTGCTCCCGGACTTCGGTCCGGTATATGGCGCCCAACCGCCCGTCCAAACCGAAACCGAATTTGAAGAAGCCCGCGCGCAAATGATCATGCCAATTGCTTTTGGCAGCGATAGTGGCAAGCGCATGGCGGCGACCGACGCGGTAGTGGCGCTCGCAGGTAGCCCCGAACGCCCACGCATCGAATTGACCGCCACCTTGGGTCGCGGCGACAGCTTTGCCCGGGTTTTGCAGCGCGCAGGCGTCGGCGGCAGCGAAGCCAGCGAAGTCGCCTCACTTGTCTCCGGCGCGGCCTCGCTCTCAGAAATAGAACCCGGTACGCCGGTCAATATCATACTGGGTCAACGCGCGTCCAGAAACTCAGCCCGCCCGCTGGAATCGATAGCATTCCGGGCGCGGTTCGATCTTAATCTTGCGGTCAACCGACAAGGCAACGCGCTGCGTCTCAGCCGCAAACCGATTGCTGTCGATGATACTCCTCTGCGGGTACGTGGCACAGTCGGGCAAAGCCTTTATCGCTCTGCGCGTGCTGCGGGTGCGCCCGCCAACGCAATTCAGGCTTATTTGAAGGTGGTCGCTGGTCGAACCAACATCTCGTCGATCCGTTCTACCGACGAGTTCGATATCATCATCGATTACCGTCGCGCCGAAACTGGCGAGGTCAAGGTCGGTGATCTGGTCTATGCCGGCATCGACCGCGACGGCAAATCGGCGATCCAGATGTTGAAATGGGCGATGGGCGATAATACCCAGTGGTTCGAAGCATCGGGTGTTGGCGAATCGAAAGGCGCGCTTAGCCGTCCGGTCAATGGCGCGGTGACGTCCGGTTTCGGATCGCGTCGCCACCCGATTCTGGGATATCGCCGGATGCACAGCGGTCTCGATTTCAAAGCCAGCTATGGCACCCCGATCTATGCTGTCAGCGACGGCGTCGTGGCACTCGCAGGGCGCAAGGGCGGCTATGGCAATTTCGTCCAGCTCAGCCACGGCGGGGGTCTCGGGTCAGGCTACGGCCATATGAGCCGGATTGCCGTGTCAGCAGGCAGCCGCGTCCGTCGCGGGCAGATTATCGGCTATGTCGGCTCGACTGGTCTGTCGACCGGTCCTCACCTGCATTACGAACTCTATCGTGGCGGCCACGCGGTAAATCCGATGTCGGTGAAATTCACCCAGCGCGCGCAACTGTCGGGTAGCGACCTTGCGCAATTCCGTTCAAAGCTAAACCGCGTAAAATCGGTCAAGGCGGGTGCGGCGCTGGCGCCGATCAAGTCATCGGCCAGCAAAAACAAAGAGCCGAAACGTGAGATCGACCGGCTGACCCAGCGGATGGACAATACCCGCAGTTCATC
>JANONL010000350.1:0-5800 GCA_031420815.1 Sphingomonadales bacterium
CGATCGCGGTTGCCACGCATCTTGCTACGATGGTTGCCGATGAAACGGTTCCGCAAGCGTACCGCGCACTGCTGAGTTTTTGGGGCATCCCAATCATAATCGTCATGGTTCTGGGAACCATGAAAGACCGTCGATATGCGCTCGCCCACCCTGCGAGCGCGGTGCCTTGATTAACGATGTGCTGGCAGCCACCGAGCTGTTTTACCATGAGTTGCTGTTCTTCGGTGCAGTCTGGCTGTTGGTCGGGGCAATCGACGATTTGGGCATCGATATTATCTGGATATTCCGACGCCTGTATCGCCGGATTGTTTACTACCGCGCTCAGCCGCCGATGCGTGCCGACCAACTGCCGCCACCAACGCGCGCCGGCTTGATCGCGGTCTTCGTTCCGACATGGCAGGAAGCCAATGTAATAGGCAGCATGCTGGCACAATGTGAATTGAGCTGGCATCAGACCGATTGTAATTACTGCATCTATGTTGGCTGTTATCCAAATGACGAGGATGGCATTGCCAAGGTTTCAAACGCGGCTTTACACAACCCACGTGTCAGGCTGGTATTGGTTCCCCATCCCGGACCGACAACCAAGGCCGATTGCCTGAACCGCATCTGGCAGGCGATGCTGGCCGACGAACTTGCCGAAGGATATAAAACAAAAGCGGTGGTGTTGCATGACGCCGAAGACGCCGTGCATGCCGAAGAACTGAGGATCTTCGACAGGCTCATCGAGAAAAATGCGGCGGTGCAGTTGCCCGTCATACCGATCCGCACCGCGCGGTCGCAGTGGATCAGCGGACATTATTGCGACGAATTTGCCGAGGCCCATGGCAAGACGATGGTCGTGCGCGAAGCACTGGGTGCGGCACTTCCGCTCGCTGGTGTCGCCTGCGCCATTGATCGCAACCTGCTTGGCCGTATCGCGCTAGATAACAATGGGTACCCCTTTGACGAAGGCAGCCTGACCGAAGACTATGAACTTGGCCTGCGGATTGGTGCGGCCGGGGGCCGCACTATCATGGCGCGGATATTGGACCACAGCGGCGCGCTGGTTGGTACGAAAGCACATTTCCCCGAGACGCTCGACGCATCCGTGCGGCAAAAAGCTCGCTGGCTAACAGGAATTTCGTTGGCCGGATGGGATCGGATCGGATGGCGCGGCGGCTTTGCCGACAAATGGATGCTCTTGCATGACCGCAAATCGATACTGGCTGCGCTGGTGATGGTGGTGGCTTATGCGTGCATTATATTGACCGCATTTTTGACAGTTACTTCGGCTTTTGGTCTGCATAAACTCACCCCACTGCCGCCGCTGTTGATCATCCTGTTGGCAATTAACGCAGGCTTCCTGATCTGGCGTATCGTAGTCCGGGCAGCATTTGTGTGGGCACTATACGGTCCGGCCCAAGCCGCGTTATCGGGACCCCGCAGCGTGGTCGCGAATATCATCGCCATCATGGCAGCAAGACGCGCGTGCGTTGCCTATATTAGGCACTGTTTCGGCAAGCCGCTGGTGTGGGACAAGACCACACATCACGTCGTTCCGGTTACGAAGTAGCATATGGCAAAGCTCAAAGGGCGACAGCTCGGTTTCGTTTTGCTGCTGTGCAGCGGGTGGGCCGTCGCCCGCGTCGTAATAACCTCCGGCCCGACACATGATATCATTCCAGAAACCGCCAGCGCCCCGGCGCGGCACTTGCGGACGGCAATGCTGGAGCCACAACCACAACACTCAGCGCCGGGCATCGCGACCAACGGTCTCGCAGCCGCATTTTTTGCACCCGTGATATCACGCAAGAACCATCGAGAAGACCGTCCGACGACACGGCGTGATTATGCCGCTGTAGCCGACAATCGCGAACCGTTCGCGGACGTAGCGCCACGGCAAACTCCGGCATTACCGGTTCGAGCGCCATTCGCCCAATCCAGTCTTGTAGCACCGCCCGCTGCAGGGAACACGAAGCCAAACGCCATCGCGCAAATTTACGCGTACAGCTTTTGGCGATGGTCGGCCAAGGCAGCGGGCTTGCAGCGGCGGGACAATATGGCGGCAGCCAAACCGGTTTGATTGCGACCTTTCCCTTACGCCGAATTTTCGGGGACGGGAATAATCTGGCTTTGCTGTTCCGGGCAGCGACAGCGCCGGACTTCCCAGCGGACCGCGAAGTGGCGGCGGGGTTGCGCTGGCGCCCTGTATCCACTCTGCCGGTTTCGATTGCCGCTGAACGCAGGTTCCGTCCGGTCGGCCAAGACCGGTTCTCGGTTTATCTGGCTGGCGGCATAGACGACATAAAGTTGCCCGCGCAATTCAATCTCGATACCTACGCGCAGGCCGGAATTGTGAGCGGTCGGGGCGCTGGTCCGTTCTTTGATGCATCGGCGCGCGTCAACAGAGCGGTATATCGAACCAAAGCGCTTTCGACAGAAATCGGTGGCGGTTTATGGGCAGGCGGCCAACGCGGTGCTGCCCGGCTTGATATTGGTCCGTTGATCGGTGCCGACCTCGCAGTGGGCAACACGCGTTTTCGCATCAGTGGCGATTGGCGTTTCCGTATTGCCGGCGATGCAAGACCGGGCAACGGACCGGCTTTGACTCTGTCCACCAGTTTCTGACAAATAAGCAAAGCCCGCGCTTTATCGCTTCGGCAAAACGCGTTAGGGTCGATCTTGCTGAATAATGGACATTTACCTTCCTATTGCCAACCTGTCGGTTAACGCGCTGGTTATCATCCTGTTGGGTGGGGCTGTCGGGATGCTGTCGGGAATGTTCGGTGTTGGCGGCGGGTTCCTGACAACGCCGCTGCTCATATTCTACGGGATACCGCCAACCGTCGCGGCGGCATCGGCATCGACGCAGGTGACAGGGGCCAGCGTGTCCGGCGTTTTTGCGCATATGCGGCGCGGCGGGGTCGATTTCCAGATGGGCGGCGTTCTGGTCGTCGGCGGTGTGTTCGGCACGCTGGCGGGCGCGTTGATATTCGAATTGCTCGAACAGGTCGGGCAGATCGATACCGTCATTAACATTCTTTATGTGCTAATGCTCGGCAGCATTGGCGGCCTGATGGCAAAGGAAAGCTTTGGCAGCGTTCGCGCCGTGCGTTCGGGAAAGCCTTTGCCGGCACGCAAACGGCGCCACCATCCACTGGTGGCAAACCTGCCGATGCGTTGGCGGTTTTACCGCTCTGGCCTCTATATATCGCCGCTGGCACCGCTGATACTGGGCTTTATAACGGGCATCATGACAATGCTGCTCGGCGTCGGCGGCGGCTTCATCATGGTCCCGGCGATGCTCTATCTGCTCGGCATGGGCGCGCAGGTCGTGGTCGGCACGTCGCTGTTCCAGATATTGTTCGTCACCATGTCATCGACGATGATGCACAGCCTGACCACCAAGGCCGTCGATATCGTGCTCGCCGTGTTCCTGCTGATCGGCAGCGTAACCGGCGCACAGATCGGTGCGCGTCTGGCCCAGAAAATGCGACCCGAATATTTGCGACTGTTGCTGTCGGCGATTGTTTTGCTGGTTGCGCTGCGTATGGCGCTGGGGCTCGGCTGGCGACCCGACGAGATTTATACGATTCAGGCGTTATGATCCGGGTGCTGGCCATGATCTTGCTGCTTTCGGCTCCGGCGATGGCGCAACGGGCAGAACCAAAGCTCGTGCCCGACGTTTCGCAGCGCCAGATAAAGATACAGTCCGGCTTCACCGGCGCCGAACTGTTGCTATTTGGCGCAATCATCTACCCGCGCGGCGTTGCTCCGGAGGGACAGGTCGATGTCGCCGTCGTTTTGCGCGGCCCGACCAAGGCGATAACCTTACGTGAAAAGCAGAAGATCGCGGGTATCTGGATCAATGCCGACAGCACAGATTTTCGGTCCGCTCCGGCATATTATGCAATTGCATCGTCCCGCCCACTCAACAAAATCGTCAAGAGCAAAACAGCGGCAATTTATGAACTGGGGCTCGACCGGTTACAGCTGTCACCGACCGGTGAAATCAACGCCGAAGAACAGCGCCGGTTTGTCCGTGGGCTGGTCGATCTCAATCGGCGCAATGGCTTGTACCGGCAGGACACGGGTAGCGTCGAGATTACCGATCAGGTGTTGTACCGCGCGCGGCTGATTATCCCGTCCAGTGTGCCGGTTGGCCGCTATACCGCTGAAACCTTGCTCATCCGCGATGGCCGGGTGATTGTCGCCGATGACAATGTCGAGGTCGAAATCAGCAAAATCGGCTTCGAGCAGTTTATCACCATCCTCGCACAGGAATATTCGCTGGTTTACGGCGCCTTAGCGGTGCTGATCTCGCTGCTGCTGGGCTGGTTTGCGGGATATGTGTTCCGTCGGCTGTAAGCCAGGGTCAAGACGCAGACACACCCGGCATAGTAAATAATTCTTTACCTTCGGTCTTTATCGCTGATCACCTGACTTTTCACAGGGATTTGTGGTTAATGGATAACTCGGGCAATCATCGGTTCTCGCCGCCTCATCCGCTCGAAACAGCAGGATCAGGGGCCGCTTCGGTCTCGCTCGCCCCGGCACCCTCTTTGCGTGTCCCGGTCGCCAACTCCGGATTGCACCCTATCGGTTCTGTGATGGAAATTGCGGGGGCCGGGTCGCAAATCACTTTGGACGCCGCACGCCTTAACGATTTGGTCGACCATGACGATCCAAGCATCGCGATGGCCGGGCAAGTCGGCAGCCAGATCAAGATCCGTGTCGGCGGTACGTGGTTGCTGGCCAGCATCCGTACCCAGCGCATGCACGAAACCGAAAACGGCGTCATCATGGCGGCAGTCGATTTCCTTGGCGAAGGCGACGAGGAAAAACTGACCGGCAAAATCTACAATTTCCGCCGCGGCGTCACGCGTTATCCGGTTCCCGGCGCGCAGGTATTTGCGGTATCGAGCCTCGATATGAAACAGGTTTACGCCGCCGATTCGCGCGCGCACGTCGAAATCGGCACGGTATTCCCGACCAAGGATATTCGGGGGGCTTTGTATGTCGATGCCATGCTCGGCAAGCATTTCGCGCTTTTGGGGTCGACGGGTACCGGTAAATCAACCAGCGCCGCATTGATCCTGCACAAAATCTGCGACCTTGCGCCCGAAGGTCATATCTTGATGATCGACCCGCACGGCGAATATTCAGCCGCCTTCAAAGGCAATGGTGCATTGTTCGACGTCAACAACCTCGCGATGCCTTACTGGATGATGAACTTTGCTGAACATTGCGAAGTGTTCGTCACATCGAGCGGCGATGAAAAGCAGATGGACTGCGATATCCTCGCCAAATGCCTGTTACAGGCGCGGAGCAAAAACCGGATCGCCGAAAGCATCGGCAAGCTGACCGTCGATGCCCCCATTCCCTATTTGCTGTCCGATCTGACCAACATCCTTCAGAACGAGATGGGCAAGCTCGATAAGGCAAGCTCGTCGGCACCCTTTATGCGGCTGAAGGGAAAGATCGATGAGCTGAAAAACGACCCGCGGTATAATTTCATGTTTTCCGGGATGCTGGTCGGCGACACGATGGCCGACTTTCTGTCGAAGATTTTCCGCCTGCCATCGGGCGGCAAGCCGATTTCGATTATCGACGTGTCGGGTATGCCGTCCGATATTACCTCGACCGTCGTCGCGGTGCTGTCGCGGCTGGTGTTTGACTATGCGATCTGGTCACGCAACGAACCGCAACGCCCGATCCTGCTCGTCTGCGAAGAAGCACACCGTTACATCCCGTCGGACCGCGTGGCCAAGGCCAGTGCCGTTCGCACGATTCTCGAACGGATCGCCAAGGAAGGCCG
>JANONL010000351.1:0-1799 GCA_031420815.1 Sphingomonadales bacterium
GCGCATCGACATCAGCTACACTGCGACCGTCGCGATTGACCGTGCGCCGACCAATATCGCCGGGCTCGACGTCGTGCCGCATGCCGATCTGCCGCCCGCCTATATCCAGTATCTGATGCCCAGCCGTTACTGCCCGTCGGACAAGCACGAGAACTTCGTAACCACCCGCTTCGACGGTGCCACCAAGGGCGACCAGATTTTGCAAATGGCCGAATGGATTTACGCCAATATCGAATATGCGCCTGGCTTTTCCGGCACCGGATCGACCGCGACCGATACCTTTATATCGCACCGCGGCGTGTGCCGTGATTTTGCGCATCTCCTCATCGCCTTCGCGCGCGCCGCCGATGTGCCGGCGCGGATGGTGTCGGCTTACGGCCTAGGCATCGACCCGCCCGATTTCCACGCGGTGGTCGAGGTCTATCTGGAAGGGCGCTGGCACCTGGTTGATGCGACACGGCTCGCGCCCGAAGAGAATCTAGTCCGCATCGCCGTGGGCCGCGACGCGACCGATATCAGCTTCATGACGATTTTCGGCACGGCGAATATGATATCGCAATCGGTTAAGGTAAAATTGGCGGACTTCCAGAACGCATAATAGTTTGTTTTAACTCTGGTATGAACAAGCCACAAAAAGTTATTAAAGTTGGAAACAGCGCTGGGATGATTCTGCCTAAGGAGATCCTTGCAAAACTGCGCGTATCACTTGGCGATGATCTGTATCTGATCGAAACAGCGCATGGATTTCACATAACGCCTAACAATCCAGGATTTGAAGCGAAGATGGCTCTTGCTGAAACGATCATGCGTGAGGACCGCGATATTCTGCGCGTACTGGCGCAATAAGTTCGCTCATGGCCGATGAAATTCGAACTGAGCCTCACTGGCTCGACAGCCGTGATGCGCTGGTAATCCACGACCGGCAAATTGCCGAGCATGGAGGAATTTCGGGCGTCCGCAGTTCGAACCTGCCCGAGTCGGCACTGACGCGCACCGTGAACCAATGGAATTATGGTGTTGATGATCCAGCCGCACTTGCCGCTGCTTATGCTTATGGTGTCGCGCGGAATCATCCGTTTGCCGATGACAACAAACGCACGGCATGGGTGCTGGCCCGTCTGTTTCTCGCGCTCAACGGACATGTGCTAACGTTCGATCAGCAGGACGCGACACATACAGTGTTACGCCTCGCCGCCGGTAAGCTATCCGAAGAAGATCTCACCGCTTGGTTCCGCGAACATTTAGTTTAAGGCAACAAGTCTGACGGCAACGTCGGCTCGCTCAAGATCTTCTCCATCCGCTGCCAACGCTTTGTCGCATCGGGGTTCCCGCGCTCGATATAGCCGCGCACCAGATCCTTGCCCCAACCATAATTGATTACATAGCTGCGATAATGATCGGTGAACGCAACCGATTGTTCGGCACGGGCGGGAGAAAGCAGCAGGTAACGCTGGGTCAATTCCACTGCGTTGGCGCGGGTAATCTCTCCGTCGAGATACATCTTGGCAATCGTCAGCCTTGCGCCCGACAACCCCTCGGTCATCTGCTGCATCTGCCAATAACTTTCTGCGCGTTTAGGGTCGAGACCCGCTAGCGGATAAAGCACATCGCGTTCGAACGCCAGACGCTCGGGTCCGGGTAACGCCAGATCAATGCCTTAATTGGCGCTGCCTTCGGACAGCACGCTGGTCGGGCTGTAGAGCGGATTGACCTCATATTCCTTCCAGCCTTTCGCCCGCGCCAATCTTTCCTCGACCAACAGATTGAGGACATGGTGGCCGGGATAACCTTCATGGCAA
>JANONL010000352.1:0-2769 GCA_031420815.1 Sphingomonadales bacterium
TGGCGGATCAATTCGGTTGCCGGACGCGACACCAAAAAGCCGAATTTGGAGCGGATCGAACTGGTAAAGGCGCGGCGTAGCAGGTCGGTGACAAAGCGCGCGGTTCCCTCGATCGATTTGAGCGCAATATTGCCGGTGAAGCCGTCGCATACTACTACATCGCATTCGCCGCGGTTAATCTTATCGGCCTCGACAAAGCCCTGAAAATCCATATGCAATCCGGTGGCATCGCGCAGATGTTGGGCGGCATCGCGCAATTGGTCGGTACCCTTCATTTCCTCGGTACCGATGTTGAGCAACCGCACGCGTGGCCGGTCGAAACCGAAAATAATCCGCGAATAAGCCGCACCCATAACCGCGAACTGGACAAGGTTCTTGGCCTCGCACTCGGTGTTCGCGCCCAGATCAAGCATCACCACATCGGTGTCTTCGAGCGTTGGCAGCAGCGCCGCTAGCGCCGGCCTGTCGATGCCCGGCATCGTACGCAGTGCCAGCTTCGACATTGCCATCAACGCGCCAGTATTGCCTGCGCTGACGGCCGCGCTGGCATCGCCAGCCTTCACCGCATTGATCGCCATACCCATCGAACTGGTTCTGGATTTACGCAAAGCCGCGCTCAATTTGTCTTCGCCGCTGACTATGCCATCGGTGTGCAGTATTTCGGAAGCCGCGCGCAAATTCGGGTGGTTTTCGAGCGCGGCTTTGATCCGCACTTCGTCACCCACCAACAGGAATTTGAAACTTTCATGCCGGTGCCGCGCCAATGCCGCGCCCGCGATCATCACAGGCACGCCTTCATCCCCGCCCATCGCGTCAATGGCGATACGCGGCTTCATGGTCACCAGCAATTCTCCTCAGGATCGTAACCCAGGTAGCGTAAGATCAGGCTACCGCCATCACTTCGCGGCCATTATAATGGCCACAAGCGTCGCACATGTGATGCGGACGCTTCAATTCGCCACAGTTCGCGCATTCTTGAAATGCAGCGACCTTCAACGAATCATGGCTACGACGCATGCCGCGCTTGGATGGTGATGTTTTTCTTTTGGGGACAGCCATGTCGGCACCAATTCCATTTCAAAATCAATAAGTTCTAAGACATATTAGGGTGAAAACCCGGTCGTGGCAAGCACTCGCCAAAATCAGCCTTCGTAAACCCGGAATGTCCGTGTGAGCGGCGCGCTATACCGCTTTTTCCGCGCTTTGCAAGTCGAGAGATAGCGGTTAAGCACCCGTCATCAACAGGGAGGAATATACATGCTAACATTACCGGTAACACTGACAATCGCGGCAGGCGCGGCACTCGTCAACATCTGGCTGATGATCCGTTGCGGTCAGGCCCGCACCAAAGGCGGCGTTTCGATAGGCGACGGCGGTAACGACTTCCTTATCCGCCGGATGCGCGCGCATGCCAATTTCGTCGAAAGCGCACCTTTTGTACTCGTGCTGCTTGCCGCATTGGAAGCAACCGTCGGAACCAACAACTGGCTCTGGGGTTTAGGAATCCTGTTCATCGTCGGTCGGCTGGCGCACGGCCTCGGCATGGATGGCGGTCCGCTCGGCAAGGGCCGGATGGTTGGCACGCTGATCACATTCGTGACACTGATCGGCCTTGCCGGTTGGGCGTTGTGGACGGTTTACGCCGCGATGATGTAAGCGACCGTTAAATGTCGCTAATTGTGCACGGTCCCCAGCGCAGGCGGGGGTCCAAACCGCACGAAGATTTTTGTTGATGGGCTAGACCCCGGCCTGCGCCGGGGAACACCATTATTCCAAATTTCTTCTACCGCGCCGCCAGCACATCATCGGCAACAAACATATTGTGCCGCCGCTCATAACCGAACTGGCTGGTCGGGCCGTGGCCGGGGATGAAGGTGACATCATCGCCAAGCGGCCATAATTTCTGCGTGATCGCGTTGATCAGGTCGGCGTGGTTACCGCGCGGGAAATCGGTGCGGCCGATCGAACCCTGAAACAGCACATCGCCGACAATCGCAAACCGGCTCGGCCCGTGGTAAAATACAACATGGCCTGGCGTATGGCCGGGGCAATGGATAACATCGAGCGTCAGATTACCGACGGTCACAGTGTCGCCGTCGACCAGCCAGCGGTCGGGCTCGAAAACCTGACCGTTCACGCCGTATTTGCGACCGTCTTCAGCCAGTTGCGCGATCCAGAACCGGTCGTCTTCATGCGGCCCCTCGATGCAGAGACCAAGCTCCTTGGCCAATATCCCCGCCTCGCCGCAATGGTCGATATGGCCGTGGGTGATCAGGATTTTCTCCAGTTCCACGCCAGTCTGCGCCACCGCATCCTTCAACTTATGCAGATCGCCCCCCGGATCAACCAGCGCGCCCTTGTTGGTCTCGGTGCACCAAAAAAGCGTACAATTCTGCTGCAACGGCGTGACTGGAATGATGGCTGCCTTCAGCGGCGCTAGCTTGTTTACGGAAGATGTGACGTTGGACATGGTGGGTTATGTGGCGATTAACGCCTTTGCTTGCAAGCTGTCACAACCGCCGTCCCGTCCACACAACCCGGCCCACCACTGTCACCGCTGTACCATCGACATCGACCCAATCGGGATAGGCGGGATTGTCCGACAGCACCGACAGCCGACCCGCTGGCCCCCTTGCCAGCCGTTTGACCATCAACACATCGTCCATGCGGATCACATGGATGCCATCGCGGAGCGGCTTATTTGCTGCGGCGCGGTCGACCATGATGTCGTCGCCGTCGGCAAGCGTCGGCAACATCGAATCGCCCTCA
>JANONL010000353.1:0-6105 GCA_031420815.1 Sphingomonadales bacterium
CGCGCAGCGCGGCCGCGCAGAGTTCAGAAAAACGTGTCTTGGCTTCGCCGATGTTGACGTGGATTGTCATAATGGGAGATTAGCTTGACCAACGGACTTGGTCAAGCTCACTCCCACTCAATCGTCCCCGGCGGCTTGCTAGTATAATCATACACCACCCTGTTTATCCCCGTCACCTCATTAATGATCCGCGTGCTTACCCTACTCAAAAACGCGCTCTCGAACGGATAGATGTCTGCTGTCATACCATCCGTGCTGGTCACCGCGCGCAGCGCGCAGACATTGTCGTACGTGCGGTGGTCGCCCATGACGCCTACGGTGCGGACGGGGAGCAACACGGCGAAGGCTTGCCAGATTTCGTCGTACAGTCCGGCATTCCGGATTTCCTCCAGATACACCGCGTCGGCGAGCCGCAAGATGTCGCAGCGTTCCTTGGTCACTTCGCCGGGGATGCGGATGGCGAGGCCGGGGCCGGGGAAGGGGTGGCGGCCGACGAAGGCGTCTTTGAGGCCAAGCTCGCGGCCCAATGCGCGGACCTCGTCCTTGAACAGCTCGCGCAAAGGCTCGACCAGTTGCATGTTCATCCGCGCCGGAAGCCCGCCGACATTGTGGTGGCTCTTGATCGTCACCGATGGCCCGCCGGTAAACGACACGCTTTCGATCACATCGGGATAAAGCGTACCCTGCGCGAGGAATTCGGCACCGCCGATTTTCTTCGCCTCTTCCTCGAACACGTTGATGAATTCGCCGCCGATGAATTTGCGCTTTTTCTCGGGGTCGGTTTCGCCAGCCAGCCCCGCCATAAACCGTTCCTGGGCATCGACGACCACCAGCGGGATATTGTAATGGTCGCGGAACAGAGTCTCGACCTGCTCGCGCTCGTTCATACGGAGCAGGCCGTGGTCGACGAATACGCAGGTCAGTTGCTCGCCAATCGCTTCGTGGATGAGTATTGCTGCGACCGAGCTATCGACGCCGCCCGACAGACCGCAGATCACGCGGCCCGAACCAACCTGCGCGCGGATTTCGGCAATCTTGGTGGCGCGGAATTCGGCCATCGTCCAATCGCCCGCCAGCCCGCAAATATTGTGGACGAAGTTGGAAATCAGCTTTGCGCCATCGGGCGTATGCACGACTTCTGGATGGAACATCGTCGTGTAATATTTGCGGTGCTCGTTCGCTAGAATCGCAAACGGCGCGCCGGGCGAGGTGCCGATGACTTCGAAGCCTTCGGGTGCCACGGTCACGCGGTCCCCGTGGCTCATCCACACCGGATAGCTGCCGCCGACGTCCCAGAAGCCGTCGAACAACGGGCTGGATTTCAGGATTTCGACATTTGCACGGCCAAATTCCGCACCGTGGCCGCCCTCGACCGTACCGCCCAATTGCGTGCACAAAGTCTGCTGGCCGTAACAGATGGCAAGGATCGGCAGGCCGCTGTCGAACACTACTTGCGGCGCGCGTGGCGAACCCTCGGTCATGACCGACGCGGGGCCGCCCGACAATATAACGCCCTTGGGCTTCATTCGCGCGAATGCCTCTGCGGCAGTGTTGAATGGGGCAATTTCCGAATAGACCCCGGCCTCGCGCACGCGGCGGGCGATAAGCTGGGTGACTTGGCTACCAAAGTCGATGATGAGGATGGAATCGCTGGGCTGAGCGCTTTTGTGAGTTTCTGGCATGGCCAGCCGATAGGCATTGCCGCCGCCGCTGTCCATATCGGCGCGGCGGCGGCGGCAAACTAATCTGTGGAATGCTTAGCGGTCGAGCACTTCAACTTCACCGCGCGCCACATAGCCGCGCTCACGCATTTCCTTGGTATAGTCTTTGCGCGCATCGGCAATTTCGCGGCGAAATTCGGCGCGCGCCTCGCGTTCATCCTGTGCGGTTTTGGCTCGTCTCAGGTCAGACTCCAATTCGCTTTCGGCTTCTTCGACGTCGGACTTATAATCGAACCAGTAATTATTGCGCTTACCTGCGATGGGCGCGGTCAATATATGATTATGCGCCTCCGGACCGGGATGGGCGACCGTTGCAGTGGGGATCGCGCCACCCGTCAGCAGCGCGGGTAGAGCCATCATCGAAACCGTAGTTTTACCAAAAATCTTCATGTGCTCATTCCTTTCTCGAACGGTTTGAGGACGTTCAGGAGAACAGTTCGTTCCTGTGGCCAGCATGAATGGACGCCGATTCGGGTTGATTGGTGGCTTGGAAAGGGTGGGTGGCAGCTAAATGTATTCGGATGGGTTTGACGAACAATGGAAATGCAATGGAAAGGAACCCGACTCACCCGTCGCGCGTTTGCATATGAGAACCCCAGGAAAGGATATACCAATGAACCCCCAGGACAATGCATCGACCGCGCCGAAGCCCGACGAATTCAACGAAAGCGCACCAGTTCAACCCGGAACCGAGGTCGAGCCGAACGCCCCCGCTGAATCCCCAGCAGCACCCAACACAACGCCGCCGACACCCGATGCGCCTACTGACCAAAGCGCCGACGCCCGCCCCAATGATCGTCTGCAATCGGACAATCGCGAGCAGGAGGACGAAAGTGCACAGGCGCAGACGGTGGCCGACGATGCCATTCGGGGGGCCGGCGATGCTCAGGTAAAAAATGAACAGAGCGAACATGGCGGTAGAACCAATCCGGCGCAGATTGTTCCGGATGATGAGCAGGACGTCGTCGACCATATGGAGCAAATGGAGCGTAGCGGACAGATCGATATGGGAGCCTATCGCGGCGAGCGTAACGACGATGACGAGCCGGAAATGCTGGGCGATGACGGGATGGAGCCCGGCGATCTGGACGAGCATGGTCAAGCACGTCGCGGTGAGGATCAATACACCGGCGTTGAATAACTAGCTTTTGCACTCGCCACAATTCAGAGAATAAGCGATAGCGCATTATATGTGCGTTGTTGCAGTGGCTTGGAAGGTGGATCCCAAGTGGCGGTTGCTGGTTGCGGGGAACCGCGACGAGTTTCATGCCCGTTCTTCGGCGCCGCTTGCGCATTGGGCGGACCACGAGGAGATAGTTGCGGGACGTGATCTCGTTTCTGGCGGGACTTGGCTAGGCGTTTCGACTGCAGGACGGTTTGCTGTCGTTACTAATATCCGTGACGCCGACGGGCCTGACCCGGACAAAAATTCACGCGGTGCTTTGGTGGCCGATTGGTTGGCGCGGGCAAGCGCGCCAGATGCGCCGGGCGATTTCAATCCGTTTAATCTGATTGTGACCGACCGGCAATCGGCGCAGTTTCTGTCCAATCGGCCGGAAACAACGCATGAGCAGTTACCCTCCGGCATTCACGGTGTCTCGAATGCGATTCCCAACGAACATTGGCCGCGTAAGGATCGGTTGGTGGCGCATATGGCGGATTGGCTAGCCGGGCCAGCGGATGCGCCCCGTGAACTGCTCGACCTGCTCTCCGACGAAAGCACCCCGAACCGCGACGCGCACCCGATCTTCATCCGCAGTCCGGTATATGGGACGCGGTGCAGCACGGTCGTGGCGGTCGATGCTGACGGAAACGGCGTGATTGTAGAGCGGCGGTTTGATGCAAGTGGCCAAATGGTTGGAGAGACGTCTTTCGGGTTCGTCTGGGACGTTTGACGACCCAGACCGGAACTCCACGGTCCCCCAAGCGTTAGCCCTTTCCCCGCCCACAAGGAAAAGGATGCCGCAATGACAACTCCAGACAACAGTCGCCCAATGGGCAACACTCCTGTAACCGATGCGGCTGCCGCAACCGCGCCGCCGACCCCGGCCAATGATACGACATACCCGGTCGATGCGCCGAAAGTCAGCAGCAACGCCGATCTGCGCGTCGCCGAAGATGACGACCCGAGCGATGCAGCGGCGACCGCAACCGGTGCCGACATCGACAACGATCATGCCGACGAACGGCCCGTCGACCGTTCGCAAGATGCCCCCAAGCACCTGCCGGACGAGCAGTTCACGCCGGTCGAATAACGGTGCCTGACGCACCTGCATTGCGGGTGCCAAAGGAGCGGATGGCCCGTCCTTCCTAACTGGAAGGCGGGCCTATTTTTTTGTCGGACTTGGGCTTGGCCTTATGCGCCGCGATATCGGCGTCGATTGTCGCGATGCGCTCACGTTCGGGCGAATCCTTGGGCAGGCCTTTCAGCCGTGCGGTGGCCCACAGGCTGCGGCGTTCGGATTCAAGTGCTTTGAGATAGAGATCGGCCATTGGCGGAGCTTAGGCGGATATCGCTGGCGGCGATAGAGCAATAGAAAGGCGCGGACCAAGCCGTTCGGTCCGCGCCTTGTTACCGGTAACGGGTCTATCAGGTCGTCGGCGTAGCGACTGACGCCGGGTCAGCAGCGACCGCGGCTTCGGCCTTCACCGGTTCGACCGCAACAGCCGCTTGCGACGCGCTGAATTCGATTGCGTCTTTGGTCCGGAACGTCAGCTCGGCGCGCGCCGGAATGTCTGCTTCTTCGCCCTTGATCAGGAAACCGACAATCGCTCCTGCGATAAGGGCGCCGGCAATCGCGGCACCGCCACGGCCACGGCCTTTTTGCAAATGCGTGCCGTCCATCGCGTACGCCTTATCGCCCACTTCCAAGCTATTTAGCTTGATTTCGATTTTGCCCGATTTGCCGAACCCGCCGCGACCGGTCACCATTGTCACCTCCCCCTTGCCGTGCGCGCCCTTGGGGATGACGACATAGTTGCCGACCTTCACGTCTTCCATCACGGTTGCCGAGAACGTGTCACCGGTGTTGGTGATCCGCCGTTTGTCCTTGGGCGGCTTGATCTCGCCCTTTTTGAACTCGCGTTTGTCGGTGGCCATGGCGTTGTCCATCAAGAACATGACGGCGGTGCCAGCAGGTAGCACGGCGGTTGTGACCTCTGCGGCCATCGGTGCAGCGACAGCCTCTACGGCAGGTTGAACGGCCGGTGCGGTGCTATCCTGCGCCCATGCAGCACCGGAGAAAAAGGCGCACGCGCCCAGCAACATAATTTTGGTTTTCATGAAATGCCCCCTCAGACGAACCCCCTTTGGATTCGGGTCGGAGGATATGTTTGGCGGACAAATTCGTCAATCTATTTGAGAGACATAGCACACCGTCAGCGAATGCACCGGGTCAGCCCGCTGCAACTCCGGTCACCGCCGCGATCGGCAACGGCGCATAAATATGCGGGAATAGCGCTCCCCCGCGCGACACCTCCCATTTCACCGTATCGCCGAGCGCCGCCAGATCGACCTCGGCAATCACCAGCCCCGACGCCCCGCCAAAATGCTTGTCGAGCGTGCCTTGCACCTGGTCGCTGGTCGACAGGTGGATATAGCCATCGGCCAGATCGACCGGTGCGCCCAAAAAGACGCCGTCGGCCTGAAACAGCGCCCACTGCTCGGCGGTAAGGATTTTATAGGCGGTGGCGGGTTTTGGCGCTTGGGTCATACTGTCCAATGACGCAGAGTGCTTGCGCTTTCAAGCGGCCCGCCACTCACCGCACAATTTCATCATGTGCGGGACCAGATGGTAACAAACTGTTGCAATAATGTAACAACATCTTGTTGTTTTATATTCATGAAACACACATTGGAACCCGCCGTTTTATTGTCGGCCCTGCAGGTAGCAGGGTACGTTTGATAGAAAATGGATTAAACAAAATGCGTAAATATCTCCTAGGTGCAGCACTGCTCGCATCTGCCGCAGCCACCCCTGCATTCGCACAAGAAGCGGCACCGTTCACCGGCCCGCATATCGAAGGGCTGGTCGGTTATGACGATGTCAGCGAAGGCGACGGCGACCTGATGTACGGTATTTCGGGCGGCTATGACTTTCAGCTCGGCGGCGTTATCGCCGGTATCGAAGGTGAATTCGCCGATTCCGAAGTCAAGGGTACGGCCAACGACCTGATCACCACCGGTGACAGCTTTCGCCTGAACACCGACCGCGATCTGTATATCGGCGCGCGCGTCGGCTTCACCGTGACGCCATCGACTTTGCTTTATGCAAAGGGCGGCTACACCAACGCCAAGTTCGAAGGTCGTTTTAACGACGGCGCGGGCACGATCTACAACAACGGCGTGACCGCCGATGGCTACCGGATCGGTGCCGGTATCGAA
>JANONL010000354.1:0-1960 GCA_031420815.1 Sphingomonadales bacterium
CACGAAGCCAACGACACCGATGGCAACCATCGCATAGGCCATGCCGAGATAACCGAACACCGGCTTGCGGCTGAAGGTAGCTACGATCTGGCTGACGATGCCGAAGCCCGGCAGGATCATGATGTAAACCTCGGGATGGCCGAAGAACCAGAACAGGTGCTGATAAAGAACGGGGTCGCCGCCCGCTGCTGCATCAAAGAACGCGCCGCCGAAGTTACGGTCAACCAGCAACATGGTGATTGCCGCCGCTAACACCGGCAAAGCCAGCAGCAACAGGAACGCAGTGACCAGCACCGACCATACGAACAGCGGCATCTTGTGGATGGTCATCCCCGGCGCGCGCATGTTGAAAATGGTGGTGATGAAGTTGATAGCGCCCAAAATCGACGCGGCACCCGCCATATGAAGCGAGAAAATCGCCATATCGACTGCAGGCCCGACCGAACCGGAAGTCGATAGCGGCGCATAGACCGTCCAGCCCGTACCCGCACCCAAGCCAGTACCGCCCGGCACAAAGCTCGACCCGAGCAGCATGATGAACGCGACGACTGTCAGCCAGAACGAGATATTGTTCATCCGCGGGAACGCCATATCGGGAGCGCCGATCATTAGCGGTACGAACCAGTTGCCGAAGCCGCCGATCAATGCGGGCATGACCATGAAGAACACCATGATCAGGCCGTGCGCGGTAATCAGCACGTTCCACATATGCCTGGCTTCATCGAGCGACGCTTCTTTGCCCGCCATGAACGAGGCCCAGCTGGTCAGATGCTGAATGCCGGGTTCGGCGAGTTCGAGCCGCATAAGTCCCGAAATCGACCCGCCGACTATCCCCGCGCAGATCGCAAAGATCAGATATAGTGTGCCGATATCTTTATGGTTGGTCGACATGAACCAACGCGCGAAAAACGCCGGTTTGTGTTCCGCGTGAGTGCCGTGATCGTGAAAATCGGCAGGGGTTGCAGCGATGGTGGTCTTGGCTTTGCCTTCTTACTTGGTTTGAACTGCGGCGGGCGCAGCTGAATCGGCTTCAGTTGCGGTTCCGACTGGGGCTGCCGGCCGAGCCGCAGTCTCGCCCTTTGGCGCAATCGCGTCGGGCAGCGGCTTGTTCGCACCGGGCATTGTCCCGCCTTGCGCCTTTACCCAAGCCTCGAATTGCGCTGGCGCCAGTGCTTCGACGGCAATCGGCATGTAGCCGTGACGCGCGCCACACAGTTCAGAACATTGCCCAAAATAGACACCGGGCTTAGTAATGGTCAGCGCCTTCTCGTTGAGCCGACCGGGTACCGCATCAAGTTTGAACCAAAGCGACGGCACGGCAAATGCGTGAATTACATCCGCAGCGGTGGTCTGGATACGCAGTTCGACGCCTGCGGGGACAACCATGCGGTTATCGACCGCCAGTTGTTGGGGACCATCGTTGTCGGTCCGACCCCGTTCGCCCTTGGCAACATCGCCGGGTTCTTGCAGCATATTGGAAACAACTTCGAACCCGCCGTGGTCGGGATAAGTATAGCCCCAATACCATTGGTAACCGGTAACCTTGATGGTCACCGCCTCTTTGGCCGCAGGCTTGAACTGTTTTGCCAACAAGTCAAGCGAAGGATAAGCAATACCAAGCAAAATCAGGACCGGCAAAAGCGTCCAAATGATTTCGATTGCTGTATTGTGGGTGGTCTTCGACGGCTCGGGATTCCTAGCGCGGCGAAAGCGCACCATGATCCACACCAAAAGCCCCAAAACAAGCAGCGAGATGGCAAAAATGATCGGCAGCAATATCGCGTTGTTTATCCAATGGGCATATTGGCCGTTCTCGCTGAACTGTTCCTGAAAATCGATTTCTTTAGCCTGCGGCATACCAATGCCCGGAGTCGGCTTCATCGGCGTGTAGCCGGGGAGCGAACCGTCCATCGATTTCGGCGCAGCGGCACTATCCGCAGGCGCGGCCGCAGTTGCCGTT